>NZ_JBISBU010000169.1:0-854 GCF_044385805.1 Haloferula sp. A504 | reverse complement strand
AGCGCTCGATTCCAGTCCTCGCACCATCAATGCTGGAAAACAAAAGATCGAAATACTCAGTGACATCGAGGCCATCCGCACGAACCGAGAAGGTTCCCGCCTGTGGAACGACCGGATCCGGCTCAGGCGGTTGCGGCAGGAATTTCCAGATCCCAATACCCACACTTGCGAGCATCAGAACGGCGGCGATCATGGCCACCTTGAGGCCCTTTCCCTTTTGGGGTTGTGAAGCGACCTGCTGCGCCCCTGCCTTCGCCTGGGCCTGCTTGGCGCTCTTCGACTGCTTCGCCTTGGCAAGCGCCTGCTGCTTCTCCGCAGCCCGCTGCGCCTTGGCTGCCCGACGCGCGTCCGCTGCCTTCTGCTTCTCAGCGGCGAGGCGAGCCTTCACGGCCTCGCGCTCCTCTTGGACTTTGCGCTTCGCCTGAGCTTTCCGGGTGGCCTCCTCCTTGGCTTTGAGAGCTGCCTGTTCCCTCGCCTTGCGTGCGGCCTCCTCCTTGGCTTGGCGAGCCGCTTCTTCCTTGGCTTTTCGGGCAGCCTGGTTCTCAGCCTCACGCTCAGCTTTCTCCTTGGCTTTGCGGGCTGCTTCCTCTCCCGCCTTGCGCTTCTGCTCTGCCTTGCGCTTCTCTTCGGCTTTACGCTCCTCCTCCGCCTTTCGCTCGTCCTCTGCCTTCCGCGCCTCTTCCGCCCTGCGCGCCTCTTCCGCCTTGCGCTCCTCCTCCGCCTTTCGCTCCTCTTCCGCCTTGCGCTCCTCTTCCGCCTTGCGCTCCTCTTCCGCCCTGCGCTCCTCTTCCGCCCTGCGCTCCTCTTCCGCCCTGCGCTCCTCTTCCGCCCTGCGCTCCTCTTCCGCCCTGCGC
>NZ_JBISBU010000168.1:0-883 GCF_044385805.1 Haloferula sp. A504 | reverse complement strand
GCCATGGCTGGCGGGTTCATGCATGGGTGCTGATGGGCAACCATTTCCACCTGCTCCTTGAGACACCGGAGCCGAATCTCGTGACGGGAATGAAGTGGCTGCTGGGGACCTTCAGCCAGGGCTGGAACGCCCGCCGGGCGCGGCGCGGGCATGTGTTTCAAGGCCGCTACAAGTCGATTCCCGTGACTGCAGGAAAGTCGAGTCCGTACTACTTCCGGATCGTCGCGGACTACATTCATCTTAATCCAGCCCGTGCCGGTTTGGCGGAGGCCCGACGCGGTGGACTGGCTTCCTACAAGTGGAGCAGTCTGCCATACTACGCCAAAGGCAGGGAGCCCGAGTGGCTGGTCACGCAACGAGTCCTGCGGGCCTTTGAGCTGGCTGAGGATGGCCGCGGGCGCCGGGCCTACGTTTCCTGGCTGGAGGCAAGGGTGGCCAGCGACGGCGGCAGGGTGGATGAGGCGGCGATGAAGGCCTTGAGGCGTGGCTGGTATCTGGGCGAGCCGGACTTTGCCGACAAGCTCCGTGCCTTGGTGGAGGGCAAGCAGCTTGGAAAGGTGGCAGGCCGTGACCATGCTGGGAGGGCGCATGACGCAGTTGCCGCCGAGGAACTTGCCAAGAAGGCCTTGGAATGTCTGGGATTGCCGCAAGATGCTGAGAGCCTTTCGGATTTCCGCAAGGGGGACCGCCGCAAGGTTCTCGTGGCACTGCTTTTGCGTCGCACCAGTTCGGTCGGTAATGGATGGCTCGCGGAACGCTTGGCGATGGGACATCCGTCAGCAGTGAGCCGCTTGGTCAGCTCGGCCCAGAAGCAACCGAAGAATCAGAAAGAATTGAGAAAACTGGCGAAAATGTTGAAATGCAGCACCTGACCCCATCTGCA
>NZ_JBISBU010000167.1:0-889 GCF_044385805.1 Haloferula sp. A504 | reverse complement strand
CCGCTGCGCGTCCATCCGAGGAGCCCGGTGCGGTAGTTCCGCACGCCGGGATCTGCGAGGGGGGCGCCGGGCGACCGGCGTCCCTACCTCAATCGACAGAGAATTACCAAACGGTGGCCTACATCGATCTAGATAAGCTTCCTGAAGCCGACCGGAACTTGCCGATGTCGGTCATCGATGGTGTCTCCTACGCACACACCGCGATTCAATTTGCAGCACTCGCGCTGGTGGCAGGCGAGCGCCAGTGGGGATTTCCTAAGGACCACTTGTTTGCCCTAGCGATTGAGCTTGCGTTCAAGTCCTTGGCATTGCGGTCCGGCTCCACCGTTATCGAGTGTCGTTCCGCGGGCCATGACCCAGAGAAGATGATCGCGCTGATCGAGAAGCACGGAGCTACCGTCCCTACCAGACTCAAGACCCGACTTTCCGACAAGGAGTGGTTTAAGGCGTTCCTCTTCATGAGCCGATACCCAGCCTTGAGCGAGCTCAACACTTCCTTGGAGAAGACGATTTTCCTTCATCCGGATTATCCTGAGATGATCGCTGAGATCCTTGAAGCCGACTGTCGCTGGCCGCTTTCCTTTGATCCAGGCGGTGCCTTGCACCAAATCCGGACTCCTTCGTCGAGGATGATTATGGCACGAGCAACGGAGCGCCCGCCAGGTCTCGAAAACGCATCGTCGAACAAGCCGGCGTAGGCAACCCCACTACCCGCTCCGAGTCGGATTTTCAACGTGATTAGAACCCTCAATCGTGTATCAACGTGCGGCTCCCGTAGCGGGTTGCCTAGCCTCTGACGTTGCTATGGCTGCTTGTTTGGCAAGGGGCAAAGTGATGTTTTTTCCATAACTCGTGGGGAGTGATAGTTTAACTTCGGGGAAGGGCTTGT
>NZ_JBISBU010000166.1:0-928 GCF_044385805.1 Haloferula sp. A504 | reverse complement strand
GCCCGGTCCTCCCGCCAGCAGGTCGCGTCGCGTTTCCAGTGGTTGAGGTTCTCCACGCTCCAGTGGTCGCGGATCATCTTGCCGATCTGCGCGGCGCTCTTGCTGCCGTAACGGTGCGAGGTGCCAAACAGGCGCACCGACATCTGGGGCTCGGCACCCGCCTTGGCCTCCCGGTAAATCCGGGTGAGCTTCACCACCTGCGCGATGTGCGGGAACGGGCTGACATCACTCTCCACCGGAGCCAGGGTGAGGTCCCGGATCTCGAAGCGACCGTGACCGCGCTCAAGCTCGCCGACCAGGTCCACGGGACGACCCTCCAGCAGCCTTTCGGCGTATTTGCGATACTCTTCCTGGTTGTCCTTGATCGCCGCGAGGTTGTCGCCGCCGAACTCGTGGATCAGGAGATTGGTTTTTTTTGAGTATGCAGGGCGTCAGCGGTGACCGTGGCGTTTTCGAGGAAGTCGCCGCTTTCCCGCAGCAGCCTCTGGGCAACGGGAAGTTCGCAGTCGTCTTTCTTGCCGCTGTAGCTGGCCATCGCGACGGGCCGCCCGTCCTCGTGGCGGCAAAGGGTCACGATGGCGCCCAGCAGGTGACCGAGGTCCTTGCCGTCCAGCGCGAGGCTCTTGGGCAGCTTGTCCTGATGGGCCGCCAGCCAGGAGTTCAGGGCCCGGGCCAGCGCCTCGGGATCGACTCCGTTGATGAAGTTGTTGATGGCGTCGTAGCTCGGCATGACCAACCGGCCATGCTCGTTGCGGACGTTCAGCCCGATGGCCTTGCGCTGTGTCTGGCTCAGCGCGGCGGCGCGTTTCCAGACGGCCTTCACGTCGGGCGCGCCGCACAGCAGGCCGTGGGCGATGAGGCCGAACATCGCGACTTTCGCGTAGCGCCGCGAGGTGGCCGCGCGGTGGTCGGGCACGAGGTGGAAGGC
>NZ_JBISBU010000165.1:0-935 GCF_044385805.1 Haloferula sp. A504 | reverse complement strand
CAGGTCGAACCGGCCCGCCCGGATCGATCCGCTCCCTGACGCCCTCAAAACGACCTTCAAAAAACCCCTTGCCAAGCTCTGGTACTACTGACCCTCGCCATGAGCGCCTAATGGAAGATCGAGAATGAATGGGGTCTGTAGCCAGATGCGAAATGCGAGGACCGAGCCCATCCTCTATTCTGAGAGATTATCAAGATTGAGAATTTGATGCCAATAGGCTCCTCGAAAACGGATTGCATCTTTCACTTCCCGCAAAGACTTCAACTCAATGCAATGTAGCAGCTCGAAACTGGAACCATCTTGTCGATAAGCATACCGAAGAACAAAAATGCGCTTCCTTTTCAGCTCAACCCTTGGGGAAACCTCTTCTTTATCAATAATTCGGGACTTATCCACAACTTCGAAAGAGTTGGTGCCGAAAGTAGCGGATCTGCCCTTGATCTTGATCAATTCCCCTACTGAGGTCGCTTGCGGAGTAAAGTGCAAGAGTTTTTCAGGGTGAATATCTAGCGTCCCTCTGACCACTTTACCATCGACCTCGGGGGCGCACTCAAGGGCCTCCTCAAAATTGGTCGCCTCCCCAATAAGAACAATGTCAGAAAGATAGGCAATATCATACCACCAAAGCGGCTTCGCCACGAGGCCGCCCTGCGCCTTGAGAACACCTGTAGAAACCAAAAGCATTATAACAAAAAACTTCATCTCAACTCGCTGCGTTTCTATCAATGCACCTTATCTCAAAAGCGCCCCGCCTCTCGTCCCGATCTTTAGCGTTTGGATACTCAGAATCACTACCGAACTTTGTACCACGTCCGATTGGCATACAGGTTCCGCCTTTCTTGCCGGTGCAACATTTCGTCTGTAAATTGCCCGATCACCTGTGACCCCGGCGCTTCGGCCGGCGGAGCGTAGCGGAGCCGGCCGAAGCGCCGGCC
>NZ_JBISBU010000164.1:0-942 GCF_044385805.1 Haloferula sp. A504 | reverse complement strand
TCCTCCAGGCTCATCCCACGGCGCTTCGTCCGCCCCGCTTCATCCGGCACCGCCAGTCCCTCGCCGAAGAGCCAGCAGCGATACCAGCACGCGGCCGTCAGATCGCTCTTCGTCGGCTGCTCCTCCCACGAATCCAGCGGCCGGTCCAGCACCCGGCACAGCCCGCGACGCGCCCGCTTGCTTCCCGCCACCGCCTCGGCGTAGCCGCACCAGCGGTAGTCCTTCGGGTCCTGGCAAAGTCCAGCCCTCACCGGATTCAGGTCGATGTAGGCGGCCATCGTCCGCAGCGCCTCGCCGTCCTCGACGATCACGCTCTTGTAGCGGTCCATCCACAGCGTGCCCTTGCGGCCGTGGTGCTTGTTGAACCAGCGGGAAAAGCGCTCCTTCAGCTCCTTGACGAAGATCTCCAGGTTGCAGAAGCGCCGGCGGAAGCGGTCCAGCAACTCGTCGGCCTCCTTCGCCATTCCATTCTTCCGCAAATCCGCCAGCTCCGTGCGCAGCGAAGCGAGGAAGCTCTTCGAATACAGCAGCTTCAGGTGTTCCAGCAGCCGCTCTTCCCCGCCCGTGCCCTCGAAGCGCTGCAGGTACTTCTCCCGATCCGGCACCCGCAGCAGAAGGTGGAAATGGTTGCCCATGACGGCGTAGGTCAGGATCTCCACGCCCGAGAACCTCTCCATCCGTCGCATCACCCGGCAAAACGCCTCCTTCTCGACCTCGCCGAAAAGCATCTCGCCTCCGGCCGTGCGGCTCATCACATGGTAACGGTTCGACCGCCCTTCCGGACCCAGGATCCGCTTCCTCCCAGCGCCGTTCCCCCGCCGGAATCCGCCCGGATACTGCCTCGTCGGCAGGTCGGCCTTCTCGACAGGTTCCATCGTGCTTTCCTCGTTGGCTTTCATCGACTTGTGGTTCTCCTACCAAATGCGCAGAACGCCGTCAAGA
>NZ_JBISBU010000163.1:0-945 GCF_044385805.1 Haloferula sp. A504 | reverse complement strand
CAGTCCGCCACCGGTTTCGGTCACCGTCGGCAGCAGTCCCGCGGCATTGGCGTCGACGTTCGGATTCGCCGCTCCCAGCAGGAAGGCCAGGCCGTCCTGCACGCCGTCGCCATTGGCATCACCCTCGAAGGTCACGCCCGTCGCGCCGTCGAGCACCGACCAGTCCGCGAAGGGATCCGCAGTGGAAACCACGGCTCCGTAGAACTCCGCGGCGATGGTGTTCACGCCGGTGGTGCTGCCTCCCGTGAAGGAGTAGGTCGAGAAGCCGGGACCTTGGTTGGTGGCATATCCGGTGACGTGGCCCACCCAGTTGCTGCCCCGTTCAATCGCCGAGGTCTCGGTGAGCGGGAGATCCGCATCGACGCTGGTGACGTTGGCCGTGTTGCCGTCCTGTCCCATTCCGTGGGAGGCAATCACCGCCGAACCAACGAAGTTCAGCCCGATTCCCACCGACTTCGAGTTGTCCGGTGCCGGCGGCGCTGCCACTCCGCCAGCGCCGGGAGCGGTGCCGGACAAGGCGAAGGCCGTGACGATGTTTCGGCTGGAGCCGCTCTGGGCGCGAATCTCGCCCAAGTCCCCGGTGCCGTTGTCATAAAGTCCCGGGTTATCCAAATAATAGATGCCGTTGAAGTGTCTGTTGCCGTCGTCAGAACTGGTAGAGACCGCCAGAATCAGAGGCTCGTCCTCGTAGGTGAGGCTGGTGAATGGAGTGCTTTGATTCTCCTTGGTGGCGACGATCACCAGCTTGTCCGAGCCGCTGGCATCGAAGGTCATCGTGGCGACATCATTCTGCTCCGGATCAATCGCCAGGAACCCATCGACCGTCACCACTTCCCGCACCTCCTGGGCATTGACCGTGATGGTCGCAACTCCGCCGGTCAGGGCCGAGGTCGTGTCCAGCGGGTTGCTCGACAGATCCTCGAGGACCGCACCCGCCTTGATCTG
>NZ_JBISBU010000162.1:0-976 GCF_044385805.1 Haloferula sp. A504 | reverse complement strand
GGTACCATTCCAACACCCGTCCGGAGCAGGCGGGCGAGCCCGTGAGGGACTCGCTCGGCCGACTGCTCCGGCGGCGGTAACGGAGCTGCCCTGAAGTCCGCTTTCATGGCACTCTAACATTGCCATGAAAGCCACCAACCGATCCTCCATCTACCGCAACCAGAGCGCGAAGCTCAACGCCCTCTATCAGCAGGCCGGCGACCCCCGCAAGGTCCTCTGCGTCGCCTTCGACTTCGCCAAGTCCAAGCACCTCGCCCTGTGCTGCGACGGCAACGGCGAGATCCTGCGCAAACCCTTCCCCGTCGAGAACAACCGCGCCGGCATCGACTTCCTCGTCGAGGCCGTCGAAACCACCGCCGACCGCCGTAAGATCCCCAAGAGCCAGATCTTCCTCGGCGGCGAGGACGAGCCTCCCTACGTCTCGAACTTCCTCACCGCGTTGCGCGAAAAGGGATATCTCGTCATGCGTGTTAACGCCTTCGAGGCAAAACACAACCGCTCCGACCATCACGCCAGCACCGACGAGATCGACCTGCTCGGCATCGCCCACACCCTCATCTCGCGCCGCGCCCGCGACACCGAACCCGCCGACGACAGCGTCTATCAGCACCTGCGCGAACTCACCCGCCACCGCCGCACCCTGGTCCGCCAGCAGACCGCCAGCCGCAACCGCATCCATGCCATCGCCGACCAGCTCTTCCCTGGTTTCCTCGACGCCGCGCGTTCCGGCATCGGCTCGTTCACCGAGGCGTCCCTCACGCTCATGCAAGAGCGCTTCAGCGCGCCGGAAGTCACCCGCCGCCGCCCCTCGTCGCTGAGTTCCATGCTCTGCCGACACGGCATCCGCGACCACGACGAGGTGGCCGCCAAACTCATCGAACTCGCCCGCCAGGCCCTTCCGCCCGACCCGGTCCGCGTACCCACCCTCCAGCGCACGCTCGCCGCCGCCGTCGACCTCCACCGCTGCCTGCACCGC
>NZ_JBISBU010000161.1:0-999 GCF_044385805.1 Haloferula sp. A504 | reverse complement strand
GTAAGCGTCCTAAAATCGGCCCCCTACCGCGCTGGGGGGTAAGGCGGCAGGCTGGCGGGGATGTCTAGAACCAATCGCCGCGCCACGCGGCCCATGCAGTGTTCGGACTTCCGCTTCGCGGAGGTCGAGCTTCCGTCCGTCACCCGGCCGCGGATCGTCGTCGAGTTCCGCGAGGGCTTCTCGCTGCTGCTCGCCGACGAGGCCGCCATCCCGATGGCCGCAAAATTCATCGCCGCCTGCCGGAAAGAACTCGAAGCGAAGGGAGGCCGGCCATGATGAACCTCGCCAACGCCGCGCTGAAGGTCTTCATCGCCCTGGAGCCTTGCGACATGCGGAAGTCCTTCAACGGCCTGCACGCCATGGCCGTCGACCACCTGAAGCTCACGCCCGCGCCCGACGCGCTGTTCGTCTTCACCAACAAGCGGCGCAACCGCATCAAGCTGCTCTACTTCGACGGCACCGGCACCTGGGTCGCGGCGAAACGTCTCGAAAAGGGGCGCTTCAGCTGGCCTTCGCCCAGCGAGCCGGACCAGCGCCGCATCCGGCTCCACGCCGAGGCGCTGCAACTGCTCCTCGACGGTGTCGAGCTGCGCGGCGCGGGCTTCAAGCCGTGGTACGAGCGCCCCGAGTGAGGCGCGATGCAAGGGACGCGCGGAAAGGCGGAGAAACATCGTCTTTCCGGCGCGTCCGGCACGCCTCTTGCTACTGCGCATCTAGTGGCAAAGAGTCCTCCAAACGAGATGCAGGCCTTGCTCGACCGGGTCGAGTCGATGGAGCGCGAACTCGACCTGCTGCGCGCCGAACTCGCCCGCAAGGACAAGATCATCGAGGGGCTCCAGCAACGCCTTTTCGGGTCGAGCAGCGAAAAACTCGACCCCGCCCAGCTCCAGCTGCTCTTCGACGAGATGGTGCTGGGAAAGCCCGCCCCTCCTCCCGAGTCCGACGGCGAGGACCCCGCACCGGAGGAGGACGAAAGGCCGAAGGGAAAAAGAAGCCGCC
>NZ_JBISBU010000160.1:0-1060 GCF_044385805.1 Haloferula sp. A504 | reverse complement strand
TTATTGCCTACGAACACATACAGGTTCACTCCGCCCCGTTCTTCAATCAGGTCCCTGGATGGCCACCTGCCGGTCACGGGATCATACCAACGGTAGCCGTAATACGTCACACCCATGGTTTGGCAGGTGTGATTCACGCTGTTCAAGTCACTTACCAACAATACGGGCCCATCGTGGAGCGATGGGCCCGGCCTCCAAGAGGGAGGCAAAGTGCGTCACAAGATGGAGAAGCTGATTAAAGCCAGATGCTGTCCCAAACTTGATTCAAAGAATTAGTGAATCCGTTAATCATGAACAAAGAAGTCATAAAGCTCCTGCTCGGAATTTTGTCGATTCTCCAAGGGCCACTCTATAGCGGCGACGCTGAAAGCGAGCTTTCTCCAGATAAACTTGGCGAAGACCGGGTTCGATCTGCCAGTCTAGGAAATTGTGCAGTTGTCTATTCTATGGCCGGACCATTCTGGGGAAAAACGAAAACTAAGAGAGTGCTGGGTGACGCCGAGGTGGAGGTTTGGCAGCTTGTGCACGAGAATGTCGGAATATTGCGGATCCGAGACGATCTAATCGTTAATGGGATGCGCTTTGCCGATGCGGCCCGCTCGTCCCTTGTAATTGTTCACGACCCCCAAGAGGGTTTGATTGAGCTTAATGATGAGTTGATGCGCGCGAGTCCCCGCGTGGCGATAGACAGCCCAAAGGGTGAGATGAATGCATCGTGGGAGGCAGGCGAGATTACTATACGCGGAACCCTTGCCGGGGAAGGATCGGAAAATCATTGCAAGACCGAGGGTGGCTTTAGGAGTGAGTTCGTCGCGGGCTCGGTCTCAGTTCGTATTGAGAACTGGCGATTATTTATTTGGGGTGTGGATCAAGGCGAAGTCAAGGCAGGAAAGATCGTGATCGATGAAGCTGATTCCTCCGTCACAACTAGTACAGGCAAGCGCCTGATTCAGCGGTAGGCCTTTGTATACTTCTCGGCATTAACTTTTCGGATTCTCGAACAGCTGGAAGTTCTCGGTAACCAGGCTTTGAAGGCATGCACGATTTTCGCCGCTGAGCG
>NZ_JBISBU010000015.1:0-102229 GCF_044385805.1 Haloferula sp. A504 | reverse complement strand
GGAGCACCTCAAGCTGCTGTATTCCAGGAGCTACCTCCAGTCGCTGCGGGCCGAGTTGGCCGATTTGAGGAGCAAGGGAATGCCCGAGGCCGCCGAGGAACTGCTGTCCCGCTTCCACAAGCGCTTCTGCAACCTGGAGATTTTCGTCAAGGAACTGAAGGAACGCTTCAGCCGCTGGTTCAACAAGCACCACGGCCGCCGGGGCACGCTGTGGATGGATCGCTACAAGAGTGTGATCGTCGAAGATGGCGAGGCACTGAGAACCATCGCCGCCTACATCGACCTCAACCCGGTGCGCGCCGGGCTTTGTGACGATCCGAAGGATTACCGCTGGTGCGGCTACGCCGAGGCGGTGGCGGGCAGCAAGCGGGCCCGGCGCGGCCTGTGCCGGGCGCTGGATCGGCCGTTGGATTCCTGGGAGGAAAAGCCGACGAAGAGCGATCTCACGGCGGCGGAATGGTATCGCTGCTGGCTTTTCGGTGAGGGGCTGTCGCTTCCCGATGAGGCCGGTCAACCGAAGCGGCGCGGGATGAGCCTCGAGGAGGTGCGCCAGGTTCGGGAAGGGGGAGGGAAGCTCACACGCGAACAGTTGCTGCGCTGCCGGGTTCGCTACTTCAGCGACGGCGTGGCGATCGGGAGCCGCGAGTTCGTCGACGGGCTCTTCGAGCAACGGCGTGAGTATTTCGGCACAAAACGCAGAGATGGTGCCAGGCCGGTCCGAGAAAGTGCCGCGCCTATTTTCTCACTGCGGGCGCTCCGACAACGGGCGGTGGAATGATTCCTTCTAAGTTGCAACTTGACGTGCTCGTGCTTTCGTGCAACCGTGCTGCACGATGAATGTGACCATCAAGATGGACGATGCCTTGTGTCGGGAGGCCCGGCACCGGGCCGTGGATCGGGGGCTTTCGCTGTCGGCTTGGATCGCGGAGGTCGTGAGCAAGCAGCTGGCGGAAGACGAGGCCGTTGCGGGTGGCCTGCTCGAGGCGTTGGCGATGGAAGAGGCCGCGGGGAGGGAATTCGCCATACCACGTGATGACTCCGGTTCCCGCGATCTGACCTTTGTGCGATGAGGTTCCTTCTGGATTCGAACGTCATTTCGGAGCTGCGTTCGGTTCAGCGCTGTGCCCCCGAGGTGCGGGCCTGGGAGCAGAAAACTCCATTGGCTTCCTGCTGGATCAGCGTCGTCACCCTGCTGGAAATCCGCCGGGGCATCGACCAGATCGAGCCGAAGGATCCTCGCTTCGGGAAACTTCTCGGACAGTGGCTGGAGGGCAGGGTCAAACCGGCTTTCGAGGGGCGGACGCTGGCGGTGACTGCCGCCGTGGCGGAGCGCGCCGGCAAGATCGCTGCCGGGCGGACGAGGGGGTTGGCGGATTGCCTGATTGCCGCGACGGCCCTCGAGCACCATCTGATTCTGGCAACCCGCAACGTTGCCGACTTCGAGGATCTGGAGGAGCTGAAGGTCGTGAACCCGTGGAACGGTCCCCAGGCGGGATGAAGCTCAGGGAGCCCGGAGGCATTATCCCCGATTCCAGCTCGCCGCGACCAGGCCGGTGATTTCGAGATAGGATCGTCCATCGGAACTGGTCTTGCGTGCCAGCTCGACGGTCATCGGGAGGCCGGAGCGCTGCAGAAGCTCCTGATATCGGGGGTGGTTGGCGATGGCCTCACTGTCGAAAAGCGCGGTCAATGAGGCAAAGGCCACGCCGGACCGTGAAGCGTAGGCGGTCGTGGTGCGGGTGCCGGCGGGCGCGGCAATCTGGTACGCCGCAAAGGCGGGCTGGGAATCCTCGGTGGGCTTGAAGAAAACCCGGAAGGTTCCGCTTTCTCCCAGGTCGCCGGCGAGGAAACGGGCGAAGCGGTTGGTGGAGAACTCGTGGAAGGAGGACCAGTCGACCTGCCAGCCGCCGGAGGTTTGTCGAAGGGTGACGGGGAAGCCGTCCGGAAGGGCTTCGGTGGTGACCCGGTAGTGATGGAGATCCCCGTCAAGGAGCGAGGGTTCGATGGAAGTCACCTTGATTGGCCCGTCGCCCTCTGCCTCCGCCACCTCCTTCATCGCGGGCAGCGCGGCCTCGGCCACGTAGGCCGAGCGGGCCGTCCAGTCGGGAGCGGAGAGAAATGCCTCGAGGGTGGTCCGCGAACCGGTTTCGGCAGACGGTGGCTCGTCCACCTCCGGCGGTGGCTCCTCGATCGGTGGTTTGCTGGGAGTCTCCCGGATCTCGACGGGCGGGGCAGGCGTTTCGGGAAGGTTTGAGGGAAGAAGGCGGGGTGCCGGTTTGGTCGAGGGCGGGGCGAAAATGGGTGCGGTCACGTCGATGCGCTTGAGGGCGGTGAGGTAGCCGCCGATGAAGGCGAGGACGGTGCACAGGATGCAGGAGAGCACGAAGACGGCGGCCCAGAGGCGGCGGATCCGCTTCGCGGGCTCATCGTAGGTCGCGGAGCGCAGCGCAGGCTCGGTGGCGGGCCGGGGGACCGGAGCCTTGGCCGGAGCCTGCTCCTCAGCCGACGCCCGGGGCGGCTCGCGGTCGCGGGGGACCTCGCGGGTCGCCTGCTTCGGCTGGAAGACTTCCAGTGCCGCGGAAACGGGGCTGGATTCGCCGGGCTCCGGGAGGTTCGCCTCGGGCGCGGGCGGCAGCGGGATCTCGTTCAGCGGCGGCCCGGCTTGCAGCGAGATGCGCGCCGGGATGCCCAGGGCGGGCTGGGGTCCGATGATTTCCTCGCCGCAGTTCGGGCAGGGTCCCCGCTGACCGGCCGCCGCCGCAGGGACTCTCAAGCGCTTGTCGCAGGCGGGGCAGGGAAACTGGAGAGAGTCCATGGCGGAAGCGGATGAGAGCCTTTCAACGGCGAAACCCTAACATCAACTGCCGCGGGTGTCGATCTCAGACAGGCCCTCAGGCAAGCGTCACCGTTTCCACCAGCCGCGGGACCGCTACGGCAAGGCAGTGGGCGATCTCTGCAGGATCGACGGGACGCCGCAGGTGAAATTGATCGCACCGCTCCGGGCCGCCGATTCCGGCGTCGTCACGAACGATCAACTCGGTGGGCGGAAACTGAAGGCCGGTTCCCACGGCCTTCAAGAGGGCTTCCTTTGCCGTCCACAAGTGGAGCAGGGCGATGGCTCGGGAGCCGGTGTCGACGGGCAATTCCGCCCGTTCGGCTGGATGGCAGAAGCTGTCCTCGCACTCAAGCAGGGTGGGGGCGCGGTCGAGCGGTTCGAGATCGACTCCCACCGGGCCGGCGTCCGACACGACCAGGGCGGCCAGCGTTTCGCTGTGGCTCAGGTTGAACTCCAATCCCGGCTGGTCCACCCGGGGCTTGCCACCCGGCCCTTCGAGCCAAGGCAGGATCCGTCCGCCGGTGTGGCCGGCCAGGGCCCGCTTCGCCTTGGCGCGGAAGAGCGACCAGCGACGGGCATCGGGCTCGAAGACGAAGCGCCCCATCCTTTCGATTTCGTCCGAATCGAGGAAACTCTCCGGCTTCTCCGGCAGGTCCCATTCAGAAGTCAGAAGATGGAGCGTCACCCGTCCCATTCGCGTGCCTGACGCTGGCGGATTTGCCCGCTGCTTGTCACGCGCCGTCTCGCTTCAGATCCCGATCAAGCCCCTGCCCTGCATTTCTCACACGTGAGAAATGCATCTGGCCGGAGGCCAGACCGATACGCCCCGACAAGTCGGGGCTATCGGCGCAAACTCCGACAAAGTCGGCCCTCCGGGTTGGGAGGTCCATGTTTTGTGAGGAGGGCGGTTGGTGATCCGCGGCGACTGAAACGGTGCGGCTCTGGCTTCGCGGCCCCCTGAAGGGGGAACTACGAACCGAACAGGCGCGCCGGTTCTGTTTGTAGTTCCTCCTTTAGGAGGTCCAGCGCCAGATCAGATGGCAAGTCGCGTCCTTCGCTCCAGCCACGGATGGGCGAGGTTGCTGACGAACTTGATCTCCGCGCGATCCGACACCCACTTATTGTTCACCGTTCCTATTCGAGTGCTGCGCTCGGAAGGTCGAAGGTCTCAAATTCGAAAGTCCGAACCATTCCCCCGTCCACGAGAATCGTGAGATATCCGGGCTACGGGATCGCGTGGGGGAACTTTTGTGAATTCCAAAAGTCATTCAAAAATAACGAGTTGAAAGGTGTGTCGTCAAAAGATCCGCTCCGCTGAATATCTTGATTTTTTAAAATATCGACCTCATTCTTATCGGCGTTCCCACCCTGTTCCCTTCATTTTTATGACGACCCCCACGTCTCACGCTGTCCGGTTGCGCATTGCCGCGACCTTCACCGCCGAGCCGCTGAATGCCTACCTTTCGAAGGCACTCGCGATTTTTGGATTCGAGACCGACGTCGGTTTCGCCCCGTTCAACCAGGTGCTTCAGCAACTCCTGGATCCCGGCGGCTTGCTCGCGACCAATGATGGCGGGATCAACCTGGTCATCGTCCGGCCCCGCGATCTGGGCGCGGACGGACCCGCGAGGGCGCGTTCGACCGCGCGTGAAGTGGCGGCGGCGGTGGGCGAGTCGATGGCTCACGGTGCCCGCCGCACGCTCGTCGTGCTGGCGCCGAGCGAGCACGACAACGGCATCGAGAAGAACTTCGCCGCTGACCTGCGGGACCAGTTGGATCCGGTCGCGGGGGTCGAGGTGATCGATGCCTCGGAATCCTTCGAGATCTACGGCATCGAAGACGCCTACGATGCCGAGGCGGCCGAGGCGGCCTGCCTGCCCTACCGCGAGGAGGCTTTCGCCGCCCTGGGCACCTTCCTGGCGCGCCGGGTTCTCGCGCTGCTGCGCAAACCCTTCAAGGTGATCGCCGTCGATTGCGACAACACCCTCTGGACCGGGGTCTGCGGCGAGACCGGCCCGCGTGGCGTGTTGGTCGACGAAGGACGCGCGGCCTTCCAGCGGGAGCTGATGGCGAAGCGGGCGGAGGGCTACCTGCTGTGCCTCGTGTCGAAGAATCACCCCGAGGACGTGGAAGCGGTGTTCCGCGAGAATCCCGGGATGGTGATTTCCCGCGACGCCTTCGTCGATGGAATGGTCAACTGGGATCCGAAGTCGGCGAACCTGTGCCGGCTCGCCGAGCGCCTCGGCCTGGGGCTGGACAGCTTCCTGTTCCTTGATGACAACCCCGCCGAGGTCGCGGAGGTCTCGGCCAACGCCCCGGCCGTGCTTGCCCTGCGGCTGCCCGAGGCCAGCGTGGACCTGCCGGATTTCCTGCGTCACCTGTGGGTGCTGGACCGCGCCGAGCACTCGAAGGACGACACGCGTCGTGCCGACTTTTACCACGACGAAGCCCGCCGCCTGGCGCTTCGCGAGCGCACGGCGAGCTACGAGCAATTCATCGAGGGCCTCGACCTGCGGATGGAGATCGTGGCGGTGGCCGAGGATGATCTGGCCCGGGCCAGCCAGCTGACGCAGCGGACCAACCAGTTCAACGCCTGCCCGCAGCCGCGGGACGAGGTCACGCTGGCGCGTTTCTGCCAGGGCATGCGCGCCCAATTGGTCAGGGTCAGCGACCGCTTCGGAGATTATGGCACGGTCGGATTGATGTGCTCCCGGGAAGACGGGGGACGCCTCTGGGCGGAAACCTTCCTCCTGAGTTGCCGCGCGCTCGGCAAGGGCGTCGAGCAACGCATGCTCCGGCACCTGGGCGAGCTGGCCGGGCACCTCGGGCTTTCCGAGGTCGCGATCTGGTTCAACGACACCGGGCGCAACCAGCCGGTGAAGGATTTCCTCGAGAGCGTCGCCGGGCGCTGGGAGGACGGCATGCGCCTGATCGATTCCGAGGTGGCGGCGTCGTGCCCGCTGCTGCCGACGGCGACCGCCTCGCGCTCGAAGGCGGCGAGCTCGATCACCACCCCGCTGGTCGATCCGGAGGCCGTGAGCCTGACGACCCATGTGCTGACCGATGGTGCTTCGCTGGTGAATTGGGCCGCCGATCCGGTGCGCCCGCGTCCGGAGATCTCGGAGCGCTATGCCGCGCCGGTGGGTGAGGATGAGGAAAAAATCGCCACGATCTGGTCCGAGGTGCTCGGTCTGGAGGAAGTCGGCCGCAACGATCGCTTCGTGGATCTCGGCGGCAGCTCGCTGCAGTTGGTCCGCGTCCACGCCGCCATCCAGCGGGCCTTTGGTCGTCGCTTTGAATTTGTCCGCATGTTCGAGAACCCGACGGTGACCGCCCAGGCCGAGCTGGTCGCCGGGCGCGAGCAGGCTTCGGTGGTTCCGGAAGCACCGATTGGCGGCGGCGAGGGTGACGACAACGCGCTGGCCATTGTCGGCATGTCGGTCCGGCTGCCGGGGGCCTCGTCGCCCGAGGAGTTGTGGAAGAACCTGCGCGATGGGGTCGAGTCCATCACCCGTTTCTCCGAGGAGGAACTCGAGGTTCCGGGGCCGGCCAACGACCCGAGCTTCGTGCGGGCCCGCGGCCTGCTCGAGCCGGAGGTCTATGAAGGACTGGATGGCGGGCTTTTCGGGATCATTCCGCGCGAGGCCGAGATCATCGATCCGCAGCAGCGGGTCTTCCTCGAGCTTTGCTGGGAGGCCTTCGAGCGTGCCGGCTACGTGCCGGATGACGCCGAGGCCGATGGCGGTCGCGTGGGAGTTTACGCCGGCTGCTACTACGGCACCTACCTTCCCCACAACATTCTCTCCGACCCGCAAGTGCATCGCCGGCATTTGGAGGAAGCGCAGGTCGGAGCGCTGCAGGTCGAGTTCGGCAACGACAAGGACCACCTGGCGACGCGGGTCGCCTTCAAGCTCAACCTCAAGGGTCCGAGCCTCACGGTGCAGACCGCCTGCTCCAGCTCGCTGGTCGCCGTTTCCCACGCGGCAATGGCACTGCGGACGGGCCAGTGCGACATGGCCCTGGCCGGTGGCGTGACCGTGACCGTGCCGCAGAAGCGCGGCTACCGCCACGAGGAGGGCGGCATGCTCTCGCGCGACGGCCACTGCCGCCCGTTTGATGCCGACAGCTCGGGCACGGTTTTCTCGAATGGCGGTGGCGTGGTGCTGCTCAAGCGACTCAAGGACGCGGTGCGCGACGGCGACCACATCCATGCGGTCGTGCGCGGCTTCGGCATGAACAACGACGGCGGCGTGAAGCACAGCTACGCCGCGCCGAGCGTGGACGGCCAGGCCGATGCCATTCGCCGGGCGCACCTCGATGCCGGCGTCGATCCCCGCACGATCAGCTACATCGAGGCCCACGGCACCGCGACGCCGCTGGGTGATCCGATCGAGATCACCGCGCTGACCCAGGCCTTCCGCCACGCGACGTCCGACACGGGCTTTTGTGCGGTCGGTTCGCTCAAGTCGAACCTCGGCCACCTCGACACGGCCGCGGGCGTCTGCGGCCTGATCAAGACCGCACTCTCGCTCGAGCACGGCGAGCTGCCGCCGGTGCTGCATTTCGAAAAGCCGAATCCCCGCATCGATTTCGACAGTTCCCCGTTCTTCGTGAACGGCAGCCTCCGGGCGTGGAATCGCGAAGGCGACACGCCGCGGCGGGCGGGTGTGAGCTCCTTCGGGGTCGGCGGCACCAATGCCCACGTGATTCTCGAGGAAGCGCCGCGGGACGTCACGCCCGAGGCCCCCGAGGACGAGCGGGTTTGGCTGCTGTCCGGACGCAGCGACGAGGCCGTGGCGGAAATGGCCGACAAGCTCGCCGCGCACGCGGACGGAGCGAGCAGCACCGACTTTGCGACGGCGGCCCGGACGATGGCGGTCGGTCGCAAGGCCATGGCCCGCCGCGCGGCGGTGGTCGCCCGGGATTGGGCCTCGCTGGCCGGCAAGCTGCGCAGCCGCGAATTCACCACGGCCGAGGCGGCGACATCGGTGCCGGAAATGGTCTGGATGTTCCCGGGCCAGGGAGCCCAGCACCCGGGGATGACCCGCGATCTTTACGAGGCCGAGCCGGGCTACCGCGAAGACATCGACTACTGCGCGGACCTTCTCGAGCCGCTTCTCGGCGAGGACTTGCGCAAGACTCTCTTCGCCGAAGACGGAGGCGAAGCTGCCGAGCGTCTCAAGCGCACCGTGCTCGCCCAGCCGGCGATCTTCGTCGTCGAGTGGGCGCTGGCCCGCCAGTGGGCCCGCTGGGGTTTGCGTCCGACGTTGATGCTCGGCCACAGCGTCGGCGAATTCACCGCCGCCTGCCTGGCCGGGGTGTTCTCGATCGACGACGGCCTGCGCATCCTCGCCGAGCGTGGCCGACTGATGGGTGAGCTGCCCGGTGGATCGATGCTGTCGGTGCGCCTGGCCGCCGCCGAGCTTTCAAAGCGACTGCCGGAGGGCATCGACCTCGCCGCCAGCAACGGCCCGGCCCTGTCGGTCGTCGCCGGCGAAACCGAGGCGGTGAATGCCTTCGCCCGGCAGTTGGAGTCCGAGGGCGTCAACGTCCGCGAACTCCACACCTCCCACGCCTTCCATAGCCACATGATGGATCCGGTCGTCGATCGCTTCCGCAGGGTGATCGAGGGCGTGAAACTGCACACGCCACGGATGGCGATCCTTTCGACGGTGACCGGGGAGCGCCTGAGCGATGCCCAGGCGATCGATCCCGGCTACTGGGCGTCCCACCTCCGCCACACGGTGAATTTCCACGGGGCGCTCGATGCCGCCGCGTCCGAAACCGAAGGCCGGGTGTATCTCGAAGTCGGACCCGGCCAGACGCTCACGACCCTTGCCCGCCAGACCGCCGGACGCCGGGCGGCGGGTTGTTTTTCGAGCTGCGAGCATCCGGCATCCGGCGCTCCGGATCGTCCCCGGATGCTGCTTTCGCTGGGCGAACTCTGGACGCGTGGCGTGGAGGTCGATTGGAAGCTGGTCTTCCGCGAGGTGCCGGCCCAGCGGGTGCCGCTTCCCACCTATCCTTTCCAACGCAAGCGCTACTGGAAGGAGTGCCGCCTTCTCGACCAGCCCGTCGTGGCAGCCGCCCCGGCAGTTGCCGCCGCGGCCGTGCCTGCCGAAGCCGCGGCTCCCGAGGAGTCCGCGGGCTCGCTCATCGACCGCGTCCGCCAGGTGCTGGAGGACCTTTCCGGCATCCCGGCCGAGGACATGGCCGAGGGCGCCGGATTCCTCGAGTTCGGATTCGACTCGCTGCTGCTGACCCAGGCGGCGCGCGAGCTGCAGAAGAACTTCGGCGTGGCGATCGCCTTCCGCGACCTGATGCAGTCCTTCCCGACGCTCGGGAAACTGGTCGCCCACCTCGAAGCCAGTGGTGTCTCCGCCGCCGCCGGCAGCTCGAAGCCGACCCCGGCGAAGGTCGAGGTCGTGGCAGCCGATCCGGACGACGACGGCACCGAGTCCGGCGTCGCCGGTCCGCGCACCCGGATCGACCGCGAGGAGCGGTCAGACGAACTCACCCCCTCGCAGCGGGCCCATCTCGACGCCCTCGTCGAGCGCTACTGCGAGAAGACCAGGACCTCCAAGTCCCGGACCCAGGAGTTCCGGCAATGGCATGCGGATCCGCGGACGGTCAACGGCTTCAACCGCCTGTGGAAGGAGATGGTCTATCAGGTCGTCGCCACCCGGATGAAGGGTTCGCGGATGTGGGACGTCGATGGCAACGAGTACATCGACATGGTCAACGGCTTCGGCCCGAACTTCCTCGGCCACGCGCCCGACTTCGTCACCGAGGCGATCCAGGAGCAGCTCGCCACCGGCCTCGAGGTCGGTCCCCAGTGCGAGGCGGCGATGGAAGCCTCGCGCCTGTTCTGCGAAGTGACCGGCAACGAGCGCGTGTGCTTCCTCAACACCGGATCCGAGGCCGTCCAGGCGGCGATGCGGATCGCCCGCACCGTGACCGGACGCGACAAGATCCTCGTCTTCGACAAGGACTACCACGGCAACTTCGATCCGGTGCTCGTGCGCAGCGTCGGCAAGGGCCAGCGCCGCCGCACCCTGCCGCTGGCGCCGGGGATTCCGGACAACTCGGTGCAGGACATCATCGTCGTGCCGTGGGGCAAGCCCGAGGCGCTGGACATGATCCGCGAGGTCGCCGGAGAACTCGCCGCGGTCCTCGTCGAGCCGGTGCAGAGCCGCCAACCGGAGCTGGTTCCGGTCGATTTCGTCCGCGAGGTGAAGAAGATCAGCGAGGAAAACGACTTCCTGCTGGTGTTCGACGAGGTCATCACCGGCATCCGCCAGGGTCCGCGCGGCGCCCAGGAACTCTACGGCATCGAGGCCGACCTGGCGACCTACGGCAAGGTCTTCGGTGGTGGCGCGCTGCCGATCGGCATCTGTGCCGGCAAGGCCAAGTACATGGACACCTTCGACGGCGGCCATTGGCAGTTCGGCGACGACTCCTTCCCCGAGAAGGAGGTGACCTTCTTCGCCGGCACCTTCGTCCGCCTGCCGATGGCGATGGCGGCCTGCCGCGCCGTGCTCAAGCACGTGAAGGAGCAGCCCGCCGAGTATTGGGAGGGCATCGGACGCCGGGCCGACCGCCTGGCGACCACCGTCGACCGCATGTTCCGCGACCAGGGGATCGACGTGCGGATGGTGAACTTCAACTCGCAGATGTACCTGCGGATCGGGGACGGGGCCAGGCACGGCAACCTGATCTACTATCACCTTCGTAGCAAGGGGGTCTTTGCCATGGAGGGCCTGCCCTTCTACCTGACCGCGGCCCATACCGACGCCGACGTCGATTTCGTGATCAACGCCTTCCGCGAGACGATCGCGGAACTGCAGGACGGCGGTTTCTTCCCGAAGAACGAGACATCCAGCGAGGAGGAGGCGGCCGCCGGCGAGCGCGGGCCGTTCCCGATGACCGAGCCGATGTCGGAGATCTGGCTGGCCTCGCTGCTGGGTGACGAGGCGAACCTCGCGTTCAACGAGATGCTCCAACTCCGCCTCAAGGGGGCGGTGGATCACGCGGCGGTCCGGTCCGCCGTGCAGGATCTCGTCGATCGCCACGACGCCCTGCGGATGAGGGTGCCGGCCGGTCGCTCACCCGTGTTCGTGATCGATGATCATCAGGACGCCTGCGTGATCGAGGAGGACCTGCGCGATGAGGAGGACGTCGAGGCGGCGGTGCGCGAGTGCGGCCTGCGCCAGCGTGAGTCGGCCTTCGACCTCTCGACGGGACCCTTGTTCCGGGTGGTGGCGGCGCGTGTCGCCGACGATGAAGTGGTGCTGCAGTTCGTCGCCCACCACCTTGCGGCGGACGGATGGTCCTTCGAAGTGCTGATCCGTGACTTTGCCAAGGCCTACGAGGCGCGGCTCGACGGGTCGAAGCCGAAGTTCACCCCGGTGCCGTCGATCGTCGACCGGGCGCTGCGGGAGCATCGCAGCTCCGGAGATGGAGGCGACTCCCTGGACTGGTGGGCCGGGCGGTTTGCCGGAGAAGTGCCCGAGGTCGAGCTGCCGCTGCGCAAGGCCTATCCGCGGACCCCGCTGTACGCCTCGGACACCTGTGAGCTGATGCTCGATACCGAGATGCTCGGGAGGCTCAAGAAGCTTGCGGCGGCTTGCGGCGCGACGCTCAACAGCACCCTTCTCGGGGGTTTCCAGGCCTTGCTCCACAAGCTCACCGGGCAGCAACGCTTTGCGATGACCTTCCCGACCGCCGGGCAGATGAATGACGGCGACGAGGAACTCGTCGGGCATTGCGTCAACTTCCTGCCTCTGGTCGCCGAGATCGGCGAGGGCGATTCCTTCAAGCAACTGGTCGCCTCGGCGTCGGCGGGCCAACTCGACGCCCTCGAGCACGGCGACGTGACCTACGGGCGTCTCCTGCGGGCGCTCAAGCTCGGCCGGGAGGGTGGCCGCCGTCCGTTGATGGAAGTCATCTTCAACTTCGAGCCCTCGGGTGACCCGGGGTCCTTCGGCGGGCTCCAGGCCAAGGTCGAGACCGTTCCGGCGCGCTACAGCAACTCGACGATCTTCCTCAACCTGATGCAGTCGCCCGACGGCCTCCTGCTGTCCTCGACCTACAACCGGGAACTGATCGATCCCGGGACGATGCGGGCCTGGCTCGTGGCCTTCCGCGAGCTGCTCGGCCAGGCGACCGAGGATCCTTCCCGCCCCCTGGCAGCGCTGAAGCTGCTCGGAGACGACGCCCGCCAGAACCTGCAGCACTGGAGTGGCAGCGAGCTTCGCCTCGCCGATGAGTCCATCGATGCCCGTTTCCGCAGGATCGCTGAAGTCCATGCCGACCGGGTCGCGCTGACGGCTTCCGCCGGGTCGTGGACCTACGGCCAGCTCAATGTCCGCATCGATGCCGTGGCTTCGGCCTTGGCCGGTGCCGGGGTCGGTCGTGGCGACCGTGTGGCCGTGCTTCTTCCGCGGGGCCGCGAGTCGATTGCCGCTTCGCTCGGAGTCCTGCGTGCCGGTGCGTGCTTCGTGCCCATCGACCCGGCCGATCCCGAGCCGCGCCGCCGTGAAATCATCGAGGACGCCGGAGTGAAGCTCGTCCTTTCCGACCAGCGTCCGGAGGGCGTTGCCGTCCTTGATCCCGGCGACATCGAAGAGGGCGTCGCGCCCGTGCTCGAGCTCTCCACCGAGGATCCGGCCTACGTGATGTACACCTCCGGCTCGACCGGCAGGCCGAAGGGCGTGGTGGTGCCGCAGCGTGGCGTGCTTCGCCTCGTCGAAAACGGCGGAACCATCGAGTTCGGTCCGGAGGAGGTCTTTCTCCACGCCTCGAACCCGGCGTTCGATGCCTCGACGCTCGAGATCTTCGGCCCGCTGCTTCACGGCGGGCGGCTGGTCCTGCTGGAGGAGGACGAGACCTCGCTGGCGGGCATCGGTTCGCTGGTGGAGCGCGAGGGAGTGACCACCCTGTGGCTGACGGCCGGCCTCTTCGAGTTGATGATCGAGGAGAATCCCGGATGCCTCCGCGGTGTGCGCCAGTTGCTGGCGGGCGGGGACGTCCTCTCGCCCGGGCACGTCCGCCGCGCCTTCGAACTCCTGCCCGATACCGCGATCATCAATGGCTACGGCCCGACCGAGAACACAACCTTCACCACCTGCCACCGGGTGCGGCCGGAAGACCTCGAAGCCGGCTCGATTCCGATCGGTCGGCCGGTTCCCGGCACGACGGTGGGCATCGTCGACAAGGACGGAGAGCCGGTTCCGGTCGGCGTTCCGGGAGAGCTTCTCTGCGGTGGATCGGGTTTGGCGCTCGGTTATCTCGGTCGCGACGACCTCACGGGGGAGCGCTTCATCCAGACGCCGGCGGGTCGCATGTATCGCACCGGCGACCTTTGCCGCTGGGCGTCGGATGGCACGATCGAGTTCGTCGGGAGGATCGACCAGCAGGTCAAACTGCGTGGTTTCCGGATCGAGCCCGGCGAGATCGAGGCAGTGCTCGGAAGCCATCCTTCGGTCGCCCGCTGCAAGGTGGCGGTGAGGGGCGAGGGAGCCTCCGGGAAACGACTGCTGGCGTGGGTCTGCACGCGGGACACCGGTGCGCTGTCGGAGCTTTCCGAGTGGCTGGCTGCCCGGCTGCCGGGCTTCATGGTCCCAGAGCGGATCATCGAGGTTCCCGACATGCCGCTCACGGCGAACGGCAAGGTGGCCGTCGACCGGCTTCCCGAAACCTCCGGCCATCAGCCGCAGCCGGTCGTGGCGCGGCAGGCACCCGAGGGTGAAACCGAGCGGAAACTTGCCGTCATCTGGAGTGAGCTTCTGAAAATCGATCCGCCCGCCCGGGACGAGGATTTCTTCGACCTCGGCGGAAACTCGCTGGCCGGACTGCGGATGTTCGCCCAGATCCAGCGCAAGTTCGAGGTTTCCCTGCCGCTCTCGACCCTGCTGCGGGCGCGAACCATCCGTTCACTGGCGGTGGCCGTGGAATCCGCCGGGGGCGGGGAAAAACCGGTCGCGCTGGAGAACCTGGCCTCGGTCCAGCCCGAGGGCGACCTGCCGCCGCTGTGCGCCGTTCATGGTGGCGACGGAGGCATCCTCTTCTACCGGGAACTCGCCGAGCGCCTGCCCAAGGATCGCCCGTTCCTGGCGATCGAATCGCCGGAGCTGCGACGGGACGACCGGATCGAGGTCGGCGCCATCCCGGAAACGGCGGCCCGTTACATCGAGATGCTCAAGGCGGTCCGACCGGACGGCCCCTACCTGCTCGCCGGCTATTCCTACGGCGGAGTGGTGGCCTTCGAGATGGCGCGTCAGCTGGCGGAAGCCGGTGAGGAGGTTCCGTTCCTGGCGCTCTTCGACACCGTCAACCCCGCGGCGGACATCCGCCCCTACGCCCTCGGCGAGCGGGTCTCGGTTTACTGGAATTCCCAGTCCGAAGCCTCCCTGGCGGAGCGGATCCGCCGGCTTGCAGGCCGCTTCAAGGACGGCGTCGAAACCCACCTCCGGGTGAAGGCCGAGTCGGCCGCCGCCCGGGGCGAGGCGGCGTCCGCCCATACCGAGCGCCGGGCCGTCCAACTGCGCGAGGCCCACGAAAAGGCCATGGATGCCTACCAGCCGTCGCGGTTCCGCGGCACTCTTCATCTTTTCCGCGCATCCGCGGTGAACGACAAGTTCGAGATCCCCGACGACTACGGGTGGTCGGATCATGTCGACGCCCTGAAGATCATCGAGGTCCCCGGTGAGCACCTGACGCTGTTCGACGATGGAAATGTCGGCCCGCTGGCCGAGGATGTGGCCGCCGAGCTTCGGGCGGCCGTCGGAACCGCCATGGACCAACCGCAGTCGTGACCCCCGTGATCACGTGCCCCCCTTCCTCCTTGTGAATCGCTGAAATTCAGTTCATTCTGATAACTCACATGCCCCCCATCAGGTCAGCCGAGATTCTCCGGCAGGCACTGCTTGCGCTTCCGATTCTGATCGGAGCGACGGCCGTGTCGGCACAGGATCTTGTCCCGCAGGCGGTGGAGTATGTGCCGCTGGAAGATCTGTCGCTGGAGGCTGGAGACGATGCCCGGGTCAACGACCAAGCGGGCCGGGTGGATGATCGATTGGGCGGCGTGGAGTGGACCCCGGCGCGCGACGAAATGCCGGAGCCGGCGGAGAGCGGCTGGGACCTCGGCCTCGTGCTGGAGGTGGCCTACGACGACAACATCTTCCTCAGCGCCGCGGCGCCGGAGTCCGACCTTGTCATCAGCGTGACTCCCAGGGTCGGGTTCATTGCCGGACGCGACGACGACGAGGCGGCCTACCTCAAGCTCGCCTATCGGCCGAGTGCGGTGATCTACATCGAGAATGGCGACGAGACCCGGCTCGACCAGCGCCTGGATCTGGAGGGGGCGATCAATGGCCGGCGGTCCGGCCTGCGCTTCCTCGGAAATCTCGACCGGCTGGGCGGGGCGACCCCCGAGATCGGTGCCCAGGTCGACCGCACCGATTACGCGGCCGAGCTGCGCGCCGCCTGGCGCCCCCGTGAGAAGCTCGCCCTGGAGATCGCGACGGGAATGGCCGGCACCGACTACGACGATGCTGTTTTCTCGGACTCGAAAGAGACCTATCTCGAAGGGGCCCTGCGCTACGCCTATTCGCCCAAGACCGAGCTCGTGTTCGCGGTCGCGGGGGGCACGATCGAGGTGGACCAGGCGATGGATCAGGATTTCCTGCGGGCGACGACCCAGCTGATCTGGAAGCCACGGGAGAAGCTTTCCATCGACCTGAAGGCCGGCCTTGAGCATCGCGACTACGGCATCGACTCCGACACCTTTCCCGTGCTCGACGGCCGGGTGGTCTGGATGCCGCGCGAGGGCACCGAGGTCTTCCTCGCGGGCTATCTCCGCGAAGAGAGCTCCGCGATCTTCGCCGGCGAGAACATCGAGGTTGCCGGCTTCGAAGCCGGGGTCGCCCGGCGTTTCGGTGAATACTGGACCGCCCGGCTCAGTGCCGGATACGAGACCGCCGACTACAAGGTGGTTTCGGGTCCCGGCGTCGGAGGCCGCTCCGACGGGATCTTCTTCATCCGTCCGAGCCTCGAATACCAACTCAACGACCGCTTCCGCTTCGGCGTCTTCTACCGCTACGAACAGAACGACTCGAACGTCGCCGCCTTCGGCTATGATGTGAACCGGTTCGGCGTCGATGCCGAACTCGACTTCTGACCGCCATGAACACGCTCCGCCTCCATTTCCTGCTCATCGCCGCCTTGCTGCTGCCGGCGGCGCACGCCCAGAACGACCGCGCTTCCGGCACGATCGGCAGCCGCGACAGCGTGGCCATCCAGGTCTTCCGCGAGGATGACCTGACCACCCGCGGCCAGCTCTCGCCGGCGGGAACGATCCACATGCCGCTGATCGGCGCGGTGCGCCTCGCGGGCCTGACGACCGACCAGGCGGCGACCTTGATCGAGCGCAAGCTGAAGGACGGCTACCTGGTGCAGCCGCAGGTTTCGGTGGCGATCACCGCCCGCGTCCGGAAATCGGTGACGGTGCTCGGAGAGGTCCAGAAGCCCGGGGTGTTCCGGCTCGATCCCAACCGGCAGTTGACGCTTGTCGAGGCGCTGGGCATGGCCGGCGGCACCACCCGCATCGCCAACGACAAGAAGATCACGTTGAAACGCCGCGGGCAGGAACAGCCGATGCGAATCAACCTGCGCACGATCACCTCGGGAGCCTCGAAGGACATCCCGCTGCTCGACGGCGACATCGTCACCGTGCCCGAAAGTCTGTTCTGACCACCCCCCTTTCCGTTTCGATGAAATCACCGCGCCTTCCCTGGGAAAACGACCGCGAACGAGGCCTCACGACCGAGGTTTCGCCCGCCTCGTCCGATCCCACCTTCTACATGCCCAAGGCGGAGATTCCCCGCTTTGCCGGCATGCTGCTGCGCCGCGGCTGGATCGTGATCGTCGCCGGCTTGCTGGCGGCGGCGGCGGCGTGGTGGGTGCTGGGGCAGATGCCGAAGGTCTACCGGGCAAGCGGCTCGGTTTACATCAGCACCGAAACGCCGCAGGTCTTCGACGTGCGTCCGGTGTCGTCCGAAGAGGCGCGGGATCTCGAGCAGATGCTCTCGGTCGAGCGCGGCATGAGTTCAACGAGCGTGCTGCTGCGCGTGATCGATCGCGAGGGCCTGATGAAGGATCCCGACTTCGCGGAGCCTGGCGCGACACGGCAGGCGGTGCTCGGGGTTCTGGCGGATCGCGTCGAGGTCGGCCTGAGCCGGGGCACCCGGGTGATCGAGATCGTGGTCGAGGACACCGATCCCGAGCGTGCCGCGCGCCTGGTCGAGGCGATCAAGACGGAGTACGAGATGTGGTCCGAGGAAGGGCGCGAAAAGCTTCTCGAGCAGGCCAGTGCCGGTCTGGCCCGAGAGGAGGAGCGCCTGCGGATGCGCATGGAGGCATCGGAAGCGGCGCTGCAGGAATTTCGCGAGAATCATCCGGTGCCGGGGCTTGCGGTGACCGGGGGGTCGCGGCAGGAGACCCTCGACATTCTCAACTCGCGGCTGACCCAGGCCAAGGCGGAGCGGCTCCAGCTTGAGGCCGAGCGCGAGGCGTTCGCACGCTTTGATCCGGCGGATCCCGACGGTCTGGCGGGCCTGAGCGAAGGTGAGCACAGCGCCGAGGTGCTGTCGCTGGTCCGCGAGCTTCGCAACCGCGAGCTGGAGTTTGCCAAGATCAAGGAGCGCTATCTCTTCAAGCACCCGACCTTCAAGGAGGCGTCTGGGGCGGTCGAAGGGGTCCGCGAAAACCTGGCCCGCGCGGTGCTCACGGCCGGGGAGGCCATCGAGAAGAGCTATCAGGTCGCCCGGCAGAATGAGTCGAAGCTGGAGGCGGAAGTGGCCCTGGCGAGCGGGGAGGCGGTCGATGTCGAGGGTCTGCGAGCGGAGTTTGCCAAGCTTTCCCGCGAGGCGACCGCCAATCGCGAACTGCACGCCTCGGTGTCGCGCCGCCTGCGCGAGACCGCGATGGTCGGCTCGGTTTCCTCGTCCTTCCTCAGCTGGCAGGACCAGCCCCTGGCCCCGGAGCATGCCCACCGGCCGCGCCGCATGATCCTCACCCCGCTGGCCGGCATGGGCGGTGCGTTCCTCGGCTGCCTGCTGATGCTCGGCCTCGAGTTCGGCGATCGCCGGGTGCGCGATGCGGCCACCGTCACGCGGGCGACCGGCGTGCCCTTGCTAACCCGGCTGCCGGACGGTGCGGCGGGTGATGGCATGGTCATGCTTTCGTCGCCCCAGTCGGAGACGGCCGAAGCCTTCCGTCGCCTGCGCGCGGTGCTCATTCCGCCCTCGCCCCGCGAGGGCATGCGCACGGTGCTTTTCGCCAGCGCCCGGGAAGGGGAGGGCACGTCCTTCTGCTCGGTGAACCACGCCGTTTCGCTGGCGGTGCAGGGATACCGGACGCTTCTGATCGATGCCGACCTGCGCAAGCCGGGCCTGAGCCGCGACCACCTCAAGGAACCCGGCGGCGATCTCGGCCTCGGGGCCTATCTCGCCGGCGAAACCAGCCCGGCCGAAGCCTGCGTGCGGACCCCGGTCGAGCGGCTCTACCTGATGTCCTCCGGCGAGATGCGCAGCAATGCGTCCGAACTGCTCTCCGGCACCCGCTTCCCGGCGCTGCTCGAGGAGGCGCAGCGCTGGTTCGACCGGGTGGTCATCGACGTTCCGTCGGTGCTTTCCAACAGCGATGCCCAGGTCGTGGCCCGCTACGCCGATCACACCTGCCTGGTCGTCGGCGAAGGCGGCGGAGACCGTCGCGAACTCAAGCAGAGCGCCGAACTCCTCCGGGCGGGAGGTGCGAATCTCGTCGGTTTTGTCTGGAACGAGCACCCGGCCCACGCCAATGGCGGTCCCAGCCTCCCGGTGGCACGCCACAAGCTTTCCGATCCGAGCGCGACCGCCCTGGTCGATCATGACAACCCCGAACCCCGAGATTGACATCCGAGTCTGATTTATTGGAAGATCCCCCGTTTTCGCTCACCCCGCGAAGACATGAGCGGACCCCCCGTCCGCGCTGTTTCACCCCCCATCCCCCCAAGCATGAAAACCGCCATCCCCCCGAGGGACGACGCTGCCCCGGCGTCGTGCCCCCCGATCCAGCCACCGGCTGAAGCGACCTATTCGCTTCGCCATCGCCACCGCAGCTGGGTGGCCCACCAGAAGCTCGTCGCCCTCAGTTTTCTCGGCGATGCCGCCATCGTCTTGTTCGCGATGCTCGCGGCCTATCTGGTGCGGTTCGAGAGCCACCTCGCCGGCATCGGTGTGGGCGATGAGACCATCGACTTCAACAGCTACCTGGGTCACGTGATCCTCGGTGCGGTGCTGCTCCAGTTCCTGCTCGCAAACTTCCGCGCCCACGATCCGCGGCACTTCCTCGCGATCCGGCGGACGCTGCAGCTCATCGCAAAATCCTGTGCGATCTGGTTCGCGGTGTTCCTGGGCCTCACGCTCACGCTCAAGCTCGAGCCGGCGATCAGCCGCGTCTATTGCGTGCTGGCGACCGGCTTCGCCCTGATGGGGCTCGGAGGGTGGCGCTGGTTCCTCTACTGCGTGATGCGTCGCGAGCCGATCGCGTCGACCCTGCGCCAGAAGGTCGTGTTCGTCGGTTGGAACAGCGAGTGCGAACGCTCGGTCGAGCGCTTTTCCGAAGGCCGGGCGCACCGCTACGCGGTTGCCGGGGTGGTGTTGCCGCAGGAGCCCGATGCCCGGGCGAAGGTGCCCGGTTCGGTCCCCGTGCTCGGCACCATCAACGAGGTCCGGACCATCATCCGGGACACGGGTGCCGACATCGTGATGGCGGTCGATTCCGCCCTCGAGCGCGATGCCATGCTCGACCTGGCGGAGACCTGCGGCAAGGAGTTCGTCGATTTCAAGCTCGTCCCGAGTTGTTTCCAGGTGCTGCTTTCCGGCCTCCAGTTCGAGAGTATCCACGGCATGCCCGTGCTCGGGGTGGGCCGCCTGCCGCTGCACCACGCCTTCAACAACGTCTTCAAGCGCACGGTCGACATCGTCGGGGCGCTCGTCGGCCTGTTGCTCTTCGGTCCCGTGATCGCCCTGTTCTCGGCCCTGGTCTATCTCGAGTCACCGGGTGCCGTGATTTACCGCCAACGCCGGATCGGCCTCAACGGCCGGCCCTTCGACATCCTCAAGATCCGCAGCATGAAGCCGGACGCGGAGCGCGGGGGCTCGCCCGGCTGGACGGTGAAGGACGATCCGCGCCGCCTCAAGGTGGGTGCCTTCATGAGGAGGTGGAACATCGATGAGCTGCCGCAGTTCTGGAACGTCCTCAGGGGCGAGATGAGCCTGGTCGGGCCGCGTCCCGAGCGTCCCGAACTGATCGAGGGTTTCAAGGAACAGATCCGTCACTACAACGTCCGCCACAACGTGAAGCCGGGACTGACCGGCTGGGCGCAGATCCACGGATTCCGCGGCGACACCTGCCTCAGGGAGCGGGTGAAGTTCGACCTCGACTACATCGAGAACTGGAGCGCGCTGCTCGACTTCCAGATCATGCTGCTGACCTTCTTCAAGCGGAAGGGCGCCTGCTGAGACGGCGGGGAGGTCGTCGCGAGCCCGGGCACCGGGGGGGCGTGGAGCCTTGCCTCGCGCCGCCTGTTCGCGTTTGCTTCGTCGCGCACCTGTTGCCCCGGACGCGATGTCGGGAAAAACCGGTGTTCCGATCCCCACCCATGTCCCGCGACCTCTCCGACGCCCGCCTCTACGCCATCGTCGATCTCGGCTACACGGCCGCTGCCGACCTGGAGGAGGTCGCCCGTGCCTTGATCGGTGGCGGCGCCGACATCGTCCAACTCCGCGCCAAGGGACACGAGGCCGGGGATATCGAATCGATGGCCCGCCGGCTCCTGCCGGTCTGCCGGGAAGCCGGGGTGCCCTTCATCATCAACGACCATCCGCAGATCGCCCGTCGGATCGGTGCCGACGGTGTCCACCTCGGCCAGGACGATGGGTCCCTGGCCGAAGCCCGCGCCGTCGTCGGTGCCGATGCCATCGTCGGTCGCTCGACCCATTCGCCCGGGCAAGCGGCCGCGGCCGTCGCGGAAGGCTTCGACTACATCGGCTTCGGTCCGCTTTTTCCCACCCCGACCAAACTCGGCCGCCCGGGCATCGGTCTCGACGACATCGCCGCGGTCCGGCAGGACCTCGCCTGCCGCCTGCCGGTCTTCTGCATCGGCGGCATTCGTCGCGCCAACCTGCCCGATGTGCTCGCGGCCGGAGCGAGGCGGGTCGTGATCGTTTCCGACCTCCTCAGCGCCCCCGACATCACCGCAGCGACCGCGCAAGCACGGGAACTCCTGGGCGGAGATTGAAGGTCGGTCCCTTCCTTCACCACGCGGTCATCTTGCGGAATGCCTCGAGCCGCGCCTCGACGTCCTTCTTGGTGATCGCTTCCAGCTGCTGCGTCGAAAACGCCTCGCAGGTGAACGAAGCGACCACCGAGCCATGGGCCACGGCCTGGCGGATGTTCTCGAAGGAATAGTCGCCGCCGGCATGCGAGGCGAGGTAGCCCGCCAGGCCTCCCAGGAAGCTGTCGCCGGCACCGGTCGGGTCGGCGATCCCGCGCAGCGGAAAGGCCGCGCAGCGGAAGAAGGAATCGGGGCAGGGGACCGTGTCCGAGCCGCCATTGGCCGAGAACAGCATCGCGCCGAACTCGCCCAGCTTGATCACCACGAACTTCGGGCCCTTCCCCAACAGGATGCGGCCCGCCTCGATGAAGTTGGAAGTGCCGGTGAAGTCCCGCGCCTCGCTCTCGTTGATCACGAAAAGGTCGAGCTGCTTGAGCACCTCGTGGAGCCGCTCGTTGGCGATCTCGATCCACAGGTCCATCGTGTCGGCGATCACGAACCTTCCACGCTCCGTGCTCCCGACACCGCATTCGCCGAGCATCTGCAGCTGGTTGTCCGGCGACATGTTCGCCAGCACGACGATTTCGGCATCGGCCACCTCCGCCGGCACCTTCACTTCCCAGTTTTCCAGCACGTTCAGGCCGACCCGGTGGGTCACCCGTTCGTTGAGGTTCTCGAGGTACTCGCCGCTCCAGGTGAAGGATTCACCGTCGGAATGCTCGATCCCGCGCAGGTCCACGCCGCGCTTTTCCAGCATTTCCAGATGGGGCTTCGGGAAGTCGTGGCCGACGATGCCCACCAGCCGCACGTCCGGCGCGTAGAAGGTGGCCGCCAGGGCCGCGTATGAGGCCGAGCCGCCCAGCAGGTCGGCTGCTTCCGAGTCCGGGGTCTTCACGTGGTCGATCGCCACCGTTCCACCCACAATCACCGCTGCTGCATCGTTGTTCTTCGTCATCGCGCTGGTCCTTTCACATCCCTCCCCGGACTTCCAGCGCGAATACGCCAAAGCCGCGCCTCTGCCTACGGTGCCGGGATCTCCTCGAGGATCTCGGCGACGATGTTGCGGGCCTCGGTGCCGGCGAGGCGGGCTTCGGGCTCGACGACCAGACGGTGGGCGATGACGTCGGCGGCGATGTCCTGAATGGTCTCGGGAATGACGAAGTCGCGGTCTTCGAACAGCGAGACGGCCTGGGCCACCCGCATCAGCGCCAGCGAGGCGCGCGGGCTGGCGGCGAGCTGGACGTCCTCACGGTGGCGGGTGGCACCGACGATCTCGACGATGTAGCGCCGGAGTTCGTCGCTCAGGCCGACCTGGCGGACGCCTTCGACCATCTCCAGCATGTCCTCGCGGTTGACGCAGGGTTCGATGGCATCGACGGGGTGGCGCTCGGCCTGGTCGGAGAGGATCGCGCATTCCTGCTCGACGGTCACGTAGCCGAGGCGCGAGCGGAGCATGAAGCGGTCCATCTGCGCCTCGGGCAGCGGGTAGGTGCCGCGGAACTCGACCGGATTCTGGGTGGCGATGACGAAGAACAGGCCGTCGAGGTCGTGGCGCTCGCCATCGATGGTGGCCTGGCGCTCGGCCATGGCTTCGAGCAGCGCGGACTGGGTGCGGGGCGAGGCGCGGTTGATCTCGTCGGCGAGCAGGATGTCGGTGAAGACCGGTCCGGGCCGGAAGCGGAACTCCTGGGTCCGGGGATCGAGCACCGAGACGCCGAGGATGTCGGTCGGCAGCAGGTCCGGGGTGAACTGGACGCGCTTGAAGGCGGCACCTTCGATCGAGCGGGCAATGCTTTTCGCCAGGGTGGTTTTGCCGGTGCCCGGGACGTCCTCCACCAGGGCGTGGCCGCCGGCGGCGAAGCAGGCGAGGATGCGGCGCACGGCCTCGTCCTGGCCGAGGACGACCTGGTGAACGGAGGCCTCAAGACGGAGGGCGGTCTGGCGGGGGTCGGACATGGAATTATTCGTCGGCCTCGGCGGCGGGTTGGCAGAGCTTCCCGTGGGCCTCGAGGATGGCTTCGAGTTCATCCACGGCCTCCTGCGGCAGGCGTTCGCCGAGGCGCTTCCAGACCTCGTTGTTGAGGAAGGTCCGGGCGCGGGTGTCGGCGATGTAAAGCACCGCCTCGGCGAGGATCTTCGGGCCGCTCCGGGTGCCGACGATCGGGTGCAGCAGGTGGATCGGATCCTCGTCGGAACCGGGTGGTGGCGAGTGGCGGATGCTGGCGGCGGCCCAGCGGCCGTTCTCGTGCATGCCCACCAGTTCGAGGGTGTTGTGCGCGGGAAGTTCCTGGCCGATGAAGGCGAACAGCCGTCGCACCGAGCGGTCGTCGTCGAACATGGTGGTGCGGGCGATGACCTGGCGCGGATCCTTCGAGTTGAGGGCGTCGATCCAGGCGTTGGCGGCCCGGCGCGCGGCGTCTGGTTCGGGAGTCCCGCTGGCCGGCAGTCCCCCGAGCCGGTCCTCCAGGCCCAGCCCGGCGAGCCACTCGTCGAGGTCCCGCTCCTTGCATTCCTCATACCACGGCCTCAGGGACGCGGGGATGTCCGACACCTCCGGATGGGCCTCGGGATCGAGCTGCCAGCCGTCTTTCCCACGCACCATGAGGATGGGTGAGATGTCGTTCCGGTTGATCCTCGGGTCGAAGGGATTCAGCTCGCAGTGAACGGCGCAGCCGCGGTCGCCTTCGGTCCGGACGTCGAGGGTGAGGCGCAGGTGCGCCGTGTCCCGGTGCCCGCGCCACAGCCGGCTGTAGGACATCAGGGCATGGGCGGCGGCGGTTTCGGTCTCGGCATGGACGAGGCTCAGGAGCGGTTCGAGCTCCGCCGAGGCGAGCCCGAGCATCAGCGCCTCGCCCAGGGCGACGGGGTCCTCGATCGCCCGGTCGCCAGCGTTTTTTTTCATCGCCAGGGGGAAGGAACGCTGCAGCGCCGCGACCGGAAGATTCGGCCCGGCGTCCGGGGCATCGCCCCCGAGCCATGACGGCACGCGCAGCACCCAGCGGCCCGAGTCGGAGCGCCGGAATCCGAGGTTGCGGATCCGGATCTTCTCGACGCTGGAGCGGGATTCGGTCGGATCGAAGAAGCCGATGCTGACCAGCGCCCGGTCCTCCTCGAAGTCGGTGTTGACGGTGGCCCGGAGAATTCTCGGGTCGAGTAGTTCGAGCCAGACGCTTCCCGCCGTTCCGGAACTCCTCAGGCCGGCGGCGATCAGCGACACCGAGTCCCGCCATCCGGCGGGCCGGGGCTCTTCGAGGCCGCCGATCAGGGCGGCGGTGGCGGGCAGGTCGCGCTTGCGGCAGGCATCGAGGAAGAGTTCCGCCAATTCGGCGGGCCCGGCTTCGGCCAGGGTCTTTGCGGGCAGTGCGGCGCGGACCTTGTCGAGCAGGGTGCCTTCGAGGCCTTCGCGCAGGGATTGGAGTTGTTGGGGGCGTTCCTCGAGCATCCACGCTTCGAGCCGGGTCGCCGCCGGGCCGAGTTCCGGATGGTAGCGGATGCCGGTATTCTCGAACGAAGCCGGCACGGGAGCCGGGAGCCACGCCCCGTCCCGCCGGATCAGACCGACGGCGTGGACCTGGGCGGTGGCGGGATCGAAATCGGTGGATTGGGAAATCAGGACGGCCGCCAGTTTGCCGTCGATCTTCTCCGCGGCGACGTCGAGCCGGCCGTGTTCCAACCGGGTGCCGAGGCGGTCGAGGCGCTGCTCGATGCTCTCGAGCTTGGTTTCCGTCACGTCGGGAGAAATCGCCGTCCGGGTGCGCAGATCGAAATCGGCGGATGGCAGCCGTTCGAGGAAGGCGAGCGCCGCGTCCCCGGCTCCGGATGAAGCCATCGCGGAGGAGACCAGCAGGCCGGCGAAGGTGATGGAAACCCGGATCAAAGTTTCTGATGGAAGGGTTCGTCCTCCCGCACCGATCGCACGAATGCGGTCAGCAGGCGAATGGTGTTCTCGATGTCGTCGAGATGCGCGGTTTCCACCACCGAGTGCATGCAGCGCAGGGGAAGCGAGACGAGTGCACTCGGCACGCCACCGGCCTGGTGGAAGATCTTGTCGGTATCGGTGCCGGTCACGCGGCTGCTGGCCTCGTGCTGGAGGGGGATCGATTCCTTCGCGGCGATGTCGATCAGGCGCTCGACGATCAGCGGATGATTGGCGGTCCCGTGGGTCACGGTCGGACCCCCTCCCAAACTCACCTTGCCATGCTGGGCGGCATCGATGTCGGGGGTGTCGGTGGCGTGGGTGACGTCGAGGCAGACGCAGGCATCCGGCCGCAGCCGGTAGGTCGCCATGATCGCACCATGGCCGCCGATTTCCTCCTGCACCGCGTTGAGGCACAGCAGCGACGAGGCCGCCTTCTTCTTGCCCTTGGCGAGTCGCCGCATGACCTGGGCGATGATGTAGGAGCCGATGCGGTTGTCCAATGCCCGGGAAACGAGCCGCTTGTGGGCGAGTTCGGTGGGCCCATCGGAATAGACCGCGTAGTGGCCGACGCGCAGGCCCATCTCTTCGACCTCCTCGGCGCTCGACGCTCCGACATCGACCCACAGCTCGTGGACCTTCGGCGTTTTTTCATCGCTCAGCGAATCGCGCCGCAGGTGGATGGCGGTGTTGCCGATGATGCCGGGGACCTCGCCCTTGTCGCCGAGGATGCGCAGGCGCCGGCCGCGGCCGGTGGCGTGGTCCGAGCCGCCGACGCGGTCGATGCGGAGAAATCCGTCGTCCTGGATGTGGCGGATCATCCAGCCGATCTCGTCGGCATGGGCGGCCAGCATGACCGTGTGATCCGAGCGGCCCTTGAGCGTCGCCCAGGTCGAGCCGTAGGCATCGCAGTCGACCGCGTCGGCGCAGGATCCGAGGTAGTCGGCCCAGACCCGCTGCCCCGGCATCTCGTTGCCGGTGGGGCTGGGGGTTTCGAGGAGTTTGAAGAGAAATTCGCGTTGGTTCTTGGTCATGGCTCGGGGAATTCGGAGTCGTCGTTTTCCAGCAGCTTGTCGATTTTTTCGATGTGCTTCCACGGCACCCGCTTGCGCTGGTACTTGCGCCACAGCACTTCGCGCAGGGCGCTCCAGAGTTCGCGTGGTACCGGATCGACGGCCTGCCAGGTCGGGTCGGTCTTGAGGGTGGTTTGGAACGACCACCGGCCGGCGTGGCGGTTGGCCCGCCAGAAGCGCAGTCCCTCATCCGTGCTGTCTCGCCACTCGTGGGATTCCATCGCGCCAAGCTTCCGGCGGGCGGGCGGAGGTGCCAAGAGCCAAGTTCCAAGTTCGAAGGTCCAAGTTCCAAATGTTGGAGCCGACCAGTCCCTCACCTGAAGTCTTGGCACTTGGAACTTTCTACTTGGAACTTCAGTCCAGCGGCACGATGCGGACCTTGCCCTGGGGCTTGCGGAGGTCGCCGGAAAGGGTGGGGGCCTGGGGTTCGGATGGGGCCGTTTCGCCGCCGAGGGCGTTGCGCAGGGCGCCTTCGACCAACTGGCCGCAGTGGATCTTCATCGGAGGCAGGGGGCCGAGCTCGCCGGTGAGTTCGTCGGCGGACATGTTGGCGGCCTCCTCCGGGGTCTTGCCCTTGAGCATTTCGGTGGCCATCGAGGCGACCGCAATCGCGGTCTGGCAGCCGAAACTCTGGAAGGAAGCCCGGTCGATGACCTTCCGGCCGTCCTTTTCGGTGAATTTGAGCCACATCCGCAGCATGTCGCCGCAGTCGGGCGAGCCGACCGTCCCGATCGAGTCGGCGTCGGACATTTCACCCTGGTTCCGGGGGTCGCTGAGGGCGTCGCGCACCTTGTCTTCGAAATCGCTCATGGGCTGAAGATGGACGGGGCGGCGCGCGGATCAAGCCCGGGCTTGCCACGGGCGGCGGCGGGAAGTGTGATGACGAGCGCAATCCCATGCACTTCCTCGGAATCGAAATCGGTCATCACTCGGTGCAGGTCGGGGCGCTCGATCTGGAAGGCGCCCGGATGGTCGCTCAGAGTTCGCGCCCGATCGAGTGGATCGAGGGGCTTCCGGAGGGCTATGCGGAGCAGGATCCCGCGAAATGGATCAGTGCCCTGGACGAGGCCCTCCGCGCCGTGCTGGAAAAGCTCGGCGATGCCCGGTCGGCGGTGACGGCGATGGCGGTGACGGCACCGGCCGGGGGGCTGGTGGTGCTCGACGGCGACGACCGGATCGTGCGTCCGGCGAAGCTGGGATGCGACCGCTCGGCCCGGCCGGAAGTCGAGGAACTCGGCCGGACCTTCGGCGGCGGGCCGGGGCTGATCGAAATGACCGGCAATGCTCCGGGTGCGGGGTCCACCGCCGCCCAGTTGCTGTGGCTCAGGCAGCACGAGGCGAAGCATTTCCAACGCGCCGAACGGATTTTCACCACCGCGGACTTCATCGGCTACTGGCTCACCGGCGAGGCCGGGATCTCGGTTTCCTCGGCGGCAGCGGGCGGTCTGATGGATGTGGCCGCCGGGCAATGGTGTGCGCCGCTGGTGGATTTCATCGACGAGGGACTGTCGGGACGCCTGCCGGCCATTCTTCCACCCCGGCCCGCGCGCGGGCTGCTGCGCCCGTCGCTGGCACGCAACTGGGGCCTGCCGTCCGGGGTGCTGGTCGCCAGCGGCAGCGAGGCCGGAGCCGCCGCGCTCTTCGCATCCGGTGCCGCGATTCCCGGAAACCTGCTGGCCGATGTGTCTCCCGATGGCGCCCTGGTCGGGTTGTCCGAGGAGGTGAGGGTCGATTACCGGGGCGAGGCGACGGTCGGCCGCGGGATCGGCGGCCACGGTTTCACCCGGATGGCGATGCGCAACGTGGTCGCCGCGACCGAACTGGTGCGGCGCCACTACGGGTGGGGCATGCCGGAGTTCGACCGGATGATGGCGGAGGCCTCGCCCGGCGCGGATGGGCTACTGTTCCTGCCGTACTTGCGGGGCGAATCGGTGCCGCGCCTCCCCGAGGCGAAGGGGGTGCTGCATGGAATCACGCTCGACAACTACACGCCCGCCAATCTCGCCCGCGCGGCGGCCGAGGGCGTCGCGCTTGGCTTCGGCTACGCCATGAGCCGGCTCAACGACATCGGCTTCGAGCCGGCGGAAGTGAGGCTGACGCGCGACATCGGTCCCACTGCCGGGCAGTTGCTGGCCGATGTCTTCGGGGCGCCCGTGGTGACCGTGACGGGCGGCGGGGGAGCGCTTGCCGGGGCGGCGATGCAGGCGGCGGTGGCCTACTTCGAAGAGCGCGGCGAGGACCTCGGGTTCGATGAGATCGCGGGCTACGTGGTGGCGGCCAACGAGGCGACCCGGCGGACGCCGGACGCCGCGCGACATGCCTTTTACGAAGACCTGCTGGCGCGCCAGCAGTATCTGGCGGAGACCCTGCACGAGAGCGGATTCCTCTGATGGGCAACGAGGTTCGTGAGAGTCCCAAGGCGACGCTTCTCGGCACCCTCGCCGGGTGGGTCATGCGCCTGTGGTGTGCGACGCTCCGTTTCGAGATCGAGGACCGCGCCGGTCTCGGGAAATCCGATGGAATCCAGGGTCCGGTGATCTATGCCCTGTGGCACAACCGGATTTTCGTGGTGCCGGCCGCCTGGCGGCGGCTGTGCGGGAGATCGCGGAAGTGTGTCGTGCTCACGAGCGCGAGCCACGATGGCGCCATGCTGGCCCGGGCGGTCGGGGTGTTCGGGCTGGGATCGGTTCGCGGCTCGTCCTCGCGACGCGGGGCGGCGGCGCTGGTCGCCTTGCGCAAGGCACTGAGGAAAGGGGACGACGCCTGCGTGACGCCGGATGGCCCGCGCGGTCCGCGCTACTCGTTGCAACCCGGGGTGGTGAAGGTGTCCGAGGCATCGACGGCACCGGTGATTCCGATCCATGTCGAGTTTGCCTCCGCGTGGCGGTTGAAGAGCTGGGACCGGTTTCACCTCCCCAAGCCCTTCAGCCGCGTGCGCGTCATTTTCGACGAGGCGCTTGCCGTTCCGGCGGGGCTTTCGGATGCTGCCTTCGAAGCGTGGCGGGACCGTGTCGAGGCGGTTCTGCGTAGCGGGGTCGAAGACTTTCACGAAGAATCATGAGCAATGTGATCGATGGCAAAGCGGTGTCCGCGGCGGTACTCGAGGAGTGCCGCGCGGAAGTCGGGCAGTTGAAGGCGGATGGCATCACCCCGGGACTCGCGGTGGTGCTGGTGGGCGAGGATCCGGCGTCGAAGATCTATGTCGGATCGAAGGTCCGCACCTGCGGGGATCTCGGTCTGCACTCGCGGAAGATCGAGCTGTCGGCCGAAACCACGCAGGACGAACTGCTCAGGGTGGTGGAGGAGCTGAACGCCGACCCGGCGATCCACGGGATTCTCGTGCAGAGTCCGCCGCCACCGCACATCGACGAGGAGGCGATCGTGCGCGCGATCGATCCGCGCAAGGATGTCGACGGATTTCATCCGGAGAATGTCGCCAAGCTGGTGCTCGAGGATCAGAGCGCCTTCGTCCCGTGCACGCCGGCGGGCTGCATGCGACTGCTCGAGGAGGCCGGGGTGGAAACCAAGGGAGCCAACGCCGTGGTCATCGGTCGCAGCATGATCGTCGGCAAGCCGATGGCGCTGCTCCTGATGGCGAAAGGTTCGGACGCGACGGTGACCGTCGCCCATTCCCGCAGCCGGGATCTGCCGGCGATTTGCCGCGGTGCGGACATCGTCATCGCCGCGGTCGGCCGCCCGGAAATGGTGACCGCCGACTGGGTGAGGGACGGCGCCGTGGTGATCGACGTCGGCATCAACCGGGTCGATGATGCCTCGAAGAAGCGCGGCTACCGGTTGACCGGCGACGTCGCCTACGACGAAGTCGCGCCCAAGTGTTCGGCCATCACGCCGGTGCCGGGTGGCGTCGGGCCGATGACCATCGCGATGCTGATGAAGAACACGCTCAAGGCGGCCCGGCAGTTGGGCTGAGGCTTGGGTTGTGGGCTTGGGTTGTGCGGCCCCCTAAAGGGGGAACTACGAACATAACAGGCGGGCGAGTTGGGTTCGTAGTTCCCGCTTCAGCGGGTCTACATCGCCGGATCATCCCAGCCCTTTCCATATTCCAGGATGGGATAGTCCTTCCATACTGTCTCGGCCTGCTTCTTTCCGACTTCCTGCAAGTAGTCGGAAGCGCTCGACCACGGCCAATCCTGCCAGGTCTGCGCGTAGCCATGACGCACCGGATTGTGGTGAATGTAGTTTAGCGACGCCCAGAAATGTCCGGAGTCGCGGATCGCTCGATCGGAGGTGCCGTGCCAGATCTTTCGCCCTCGCCTTTTCTCCTCGCGGTTCCATTGAAACGAGGTGCGGCCATGGAGTTTTCCAAGCGACTGAACCAGGCCCTTCAAATCCCCGCTCCGGATCAAGAGATGGTAGTGATTCGGTAGAACGCACCAGGCGACAGGTGCGTTTGGCAAGGCATTGATGAGGTTTTCGGAGAAGGAGGTCATTCGCTCCGGGCAGAGGCCGATATGTGGACGGTGCTCGTAGCAGGCAGCGGATAGGATAAAGTGTCGGGTGCCCTCGTGAAAGTGCGGAGGACGATGCCAGGGGCGACTGAGTTTCTGTCGGTGCAGCAAGACCCCGGCGCGTTGGGCCGGGGTGAGGCTGCGCCAATGGTAAGGCATCGTTTTGAGAGGTGGCGGAAGACCCGCTGAAGCGGGAACTACGAACTGAAGTGGCGGTCCGGCAGGGTGGTGCGGAGGATGGTGGAGTCCCCGATTGCGGTCAACGGCGCGCCACCTGCAGGCAGCAGGAAGAAGTCGCCTTTTCCAAAGGTGCGCCCGTCCGGGCTGCTGGCGCGGCCTTCGGCGACGGAAAAGATCGAGAACCGCGCGTCGGCGTTGCCAAAAGCCTGACCGCTGGCGGGTTCCAGCTTCTCCACGCGGAAATGCTCGCATTCGGCGATCACCGATCCGCGAGGCGGATCCATGCCGGGCTCGTGGTCATTGAAGTCGATGCTGCGCATCGATTCGTCGACATGGAGGTCGCGCGGCTTGCCGTCGAGCCCCATCCGGTTCCAGTCGAAGACCCGGTAGGTGGTGTCGGAGTTCTGCTGGATCTCGTGGATCAGAAAGCCCGCACCGATCGCATGCAGGCGGCCGGACGGAATGAAGATGGACTCGCCGGTCCGGGGTTCGATCGCGTGGACGGCTTCGGCGACCGAACCATCGGCCAGGGCGGATTCGAACTGCTCCCGCGTCACGCCCTTCTTCAACCCGGCATACAGTCTGGCACCGGCATCGGCCTTGGCGATGTACCACATCTCGGTCTTCGGCTCGCCGCCGAGGGCAGGGGCGATCGCGGCCGGAGGATGGACCTGGATCGAAAGGTCGTCGCGGGCATCGAGGACCTTGATCAGCAGCGGAAACCGCCCGGCATCCGGCAGTCCTTCGCCGAAGATCTCCCGCCGCCGGGTTGTCCACAGCTCATGGAGGGTGACGCCTGCGAGGGGACCCTGCGCGACCACCGACTGCTCTTCCTCGCGGTCGACGATTTCCCAGGACTCGCCGTAGGGGGCGTCGTCGGGAAGTTTGCGGCCGTATTCGCTGGCGAGCATCCGGCCGCCCCAGACGCGTTGCTTGTAGAGAGGGGTGAAGGTGATCGGAAGCATGCCGGAAAAGTAGGGTGCGGGGTCCGGGAAGTCGAACCCGGGCTGGATCATCGTTTGACCGGGCGGGCAGACCGGTGTCATGAAGGGGGTGATGTCATTCCTTCTTCGAAAGGCCACGGCGATCCTCGCCCTGCTGTTTTGTCTCGGCGCGTTGACGCTGCGGGCGGCGGATTTCGGGACGCTCGATGCCTTGTCCGAGGATTTGCAACAGGCGGAAACGAGGCTTGAGGCCTCGGAGTTGGACGAGTCCTTCAAAATACCCGTTCGTGAGACGCTTACCAAGACCGCGCAGCGGTTGGAAGAGGCCCGGGACGACCTCGCGCAGACGGTGGCGCTGAAGGCGACGACGCCTGGCTTGCCCGACGCGATCCAGCAGGCGCAGACGACGCTGGAGGAACTGCCCGATCCCTCCGGCGTGGAGGTGACCCCGCCGGACGGAACGGCCGACCTGCGGGGGCGGTTCGAACTCGTGCAGTCCGAGGTGGCGAAACTGGAGAGCGAGCTTTCCGAAAGAGGGCGGGAGCTGGACGAGCTGAGGGATCTTCCGGTTGAAATCAGCAACCGTCTGCCATCGGCCAATGCCGAGTTGTCGCAGGCGAAGGCGATGGTGGCCGGGTCGGGCGATATCGAGAATCCCTCACTCGCCCAGACGGCGGACCGGCTTGCGTTGGAGGTCGAGAGCGCGGCGTTGAGCGCGGAGGTCGCCCTGCTGGAGGCGCAGCGGGTGGACCAGCCGCAGCGCGAGCAGCTGGCGGAACTCGAGTTGGAAATCCTCAAGCAGCGCCTCGCCATCGAACGCTCCAAGCTGGCCACTCTCGAGCAGGCCTGGAGCAGGCAGGTCGGCGGCGAGGTCGGCCAGTTGCGGCGGAGTGTTTCGACGCTCGCCGCAGCGGTTCCCGATGCCAGGCCGGACTTGGCCGGCGTGGCGGGCGGCCTGCCCGAGTTGCTCGATGACCTCGAGCAAACGGTTGGGGACCTCGACCGGGCGTTCGTCCATTCGAGCACCGTCCGTGAACGGCTTGGCGACCTGCGGCGCGCCAATGAGAAGATCCGGAGGCAGGTCCAGCTCACGGGTCTCGAGGGTGCGTTCACCCAGATGCTGCTCGAACAGCTCCAGCAACTGCCCGATGCGCGCGTGCTCGACTACGACTTGAATCAAATCGAGCGCGAACTCTCGAATGCCCAACTCGAGGGCCTGCGGATCGAAAGCCTGCAGGAGGAGCAGGACAGCCTGGAGACCCGATGGGAGGGCGATGCCGGGGCCGAGCCCCTGTTGGAAACCCGCGCCGATGTACTCGAACGCTACGAGACAAGCCAGCGCACCCTCATCCGCACCCTCGCGGATCTCGGTGCGGATCAGGAAGCCTACGGCAACCTCGTGCTCGAACTCCGCGAGTTCCTTTCGGATCAGCTTTTCTGGAGGCGCAGTTCGGAGCCGATCGGGTCACGCTTTCTCCAGGGCCTCTCCCGCTCGTCACCCATCTTGTTCTCCGCCGGATCATGGGGCGGCATTTTTGATTCATTGCGGGATGTTCCCCGGAGGCATCCCTTGGCGACCGCCATCATCCTCGTTCTGGTGGTCGGTCTTTTGATCCCGCGACGCCGCTTGCGGCAGTCGATCGAAAACAGCGGCCGGAGGATTCGCAGGATTTCCACGGATCGCCTCATTCACACCTTCCGGGGACTGCTGGCGACCCTGCTTCTGGCCCTGCCGGTGCCGCTGGTTCTCGGGTTCTTGTCGTGGGCCCTCGCGAGTGATCCGGATCCCGATCCCTTTGTCCGCGGGGTTGGTCATTGGCTGGGCTGGGCGGGATGGTCGCTGATGTGGGTTTTCTCGCTCCGGGAACTTGCCGCCGATGGCGGTATCGGGCGGGTTCACCTCGGCTGGGAGGCGGACTCGGCGCAGGCCCTCAGGAAGTGGCTTCCGCGACTTGTGGCCTTGTATTTGCCGGCGCTGTTCGTGGTGATGATCACCCTCTTCGATGGGAAGTTGCACGCGTTTGACAGCCTCGGGCGTCTCGCCTTCATCCTCTCGCAGGCGGCGCTGGCGTGGGCGATGGTGGGGCTGTTCCGGCCGGACACGGGCGTCTTCGCGACGCTCATCCGGGAGCGTCCCGACCGCTTGTTGGTGAAGTCCCGCCTGCTCTGGATGAGCCTGCTCGTCGGATTTCCGCTCGGGCTCGGCGTGATGGCGTGGGCCGGTTACGTCCTCACGGCCTTCCTCCTCAGCGAGCAGTTTCTCCTGATCCTCCGCTGGGTGGCGGTCGGGGTCGTGGTCTATGGCGTGGTGCTGCGCTGGTTCATGATCCGGCAGCGTCGCCTTGCCCTGACGGAGGCCATCGAGGAGAGGAAAGCCCGCCGCGATGCCAGCGACAAGACGGAGGAGGAGGGGGAAGAGATGGTGATGGTGGACGACGATCGCATCGAACTCGGCCTGGACGATGTCGCGCGCCAGACCCGGCGTTTGCTGCGCTCGCTGGTCGGGGTCGGCGTATTGGTCGCGATCGCCTACGGCATCACCCGGACGCTTCCGCTCGAACAAGCGGCCCAGTACCTGTCGATCGGTGTCAGCCTCGATTGGATCGGAGTCGCGAAGGCCCTGCTCATCGCCATGGTCGTCCTTACGGTGATCAAGAATCTTCCGGGTTTGGTCGACCTGTTGGGCTTCCGTGAAGCCGGCATGGAGCCGGGCACGCGTTACGCGGTCGCCACGCTTTGCCAGTATGCCCTCGGAGCGATCGGACTGTTTTCCATCGCCAGCGTCCTCGCCCTCGACTGGTCGCGTTTCGGTTGGATCGCCGCCGCCCTGAGCGTCGGCCTCGGCTTCGGTCTCCAGGAAATCGTCGCCAACTTCGTCTGCGGCATCATCCTGCTGTTCGAGCGACCGATGCGGGTGGGTGACGTGGTCACGGTCGGCGAGGTGACCGGCACGGTTTCGCGGATCCGCATGCGGGCGACCACGATCACCAACTGGGAGCGGCAGGAGTTCGTGGTGCCGAACAAGGATTTCATCACCGGATCCCTCATCAACTGGACGCTGAGCAGCCCGCTGAACCGGATCACCATCAATGTCGGGGTCGCCTACGGCAGCGACACGGTGAAGGCACGGCGGATTCTCACCGAAATCGCCGAGGCCCACCCGGTGGTGCTCGAGGATCCCGCGCCGCTGATCAACTTCGAGGCCTTTGCCGACAGCACGCTCAACCTGAGCATGCGCTGCTACCTGCCGAACATGGACAACCGCCTCAGGACCATCACCGAGATCCACGAGGAGATCGATCGCCGCTTCAAGGAGGCCGGCATCGAGATCGCCTTCCCGCAGCGGGATCTGCACGTGCGGACGGTGCCCAACGAGCTGATCCGGGGCGGAGCCGCTCCGGCCGGGGAGGCTTGAGCAGGGTCCTTAGCTTTTCCTGATATTCCGGTTCCGGAAAACTAGCCTTGCTCCGGTCGGGCGCTCGGGGGATGCTGGGGAGCGCGATATTTTCATGGCGAGGAAGGACAACCGGAAGCGTGGCACCAGGACCGAGGCGCCGAAATGGTCGAATGAGGTGACCGGGATCATCCTGATTGGTCTCGGTCTGCTGGCGTTTCTGGCGGTGGTTTCCTTCACGGTCATGGACCTGCCGGTGTGGGGGATTGGCAAGGACATCGCGCCCGCTGCCGAGGCCCGGATGCCCCGCAAGAACCTGATCGGCGGGGTCGGCACCCTGCTCGGGCTGGCCCAGATCTTTCTCTTCGGAAAGGCGGGCTTCGTCGTGCCGGTGGCCTTGATCTGGTTCGGGGTGGTCAAGCTGGTCTTCGACGGCCGGCTGTGGCCGAGGACGATGATCGGCTTCGCGGTGCTCGCCATCGCCGGGGCGGCCTTCCTGCACGCCGGATGGGGCGAGCGGGGGGAGTTGATGAGTGCCGGGGGCGTGATCGGGAGGTTGATCGCCGGATTTCCGCCGAGGGTGGAGGAGCCGGGGTTCGATCCACGGCTGGTGCCGCTGATCGGGAAGTGGGGCACGCTGATCCTGACCAGCTGCGGGTATCTGGTGTCGTTGATTCTTCTCACCGGCCAGCGGCCGTTCCGGTTCATCAAGGGGACCTTCGGCCTGATTGCCGGTGGCATCCGGAAATTTCGCGAGCGGAGGAATGAATCGAAGGCCGACCGTGAACGCCGCGAGCGGATGGAGGCGGAGAAGGACAAGGAGAAGGAACGGCGACGCAAGGAACGGGAGGCGGCCCGGGAGGCGAAGCAACGGGAGAAGGATGCCGAGGCACCGCAGACCGAGTTGCCGCTGCGCGAAACCCCGGCCCCGCAGATCATCGATGCTTCGCAGCGGCGGGTCGATGCCCCGAAGCCCGGTGACAAGCCCTTCGAGCGGAAGAAACCGGAACACCAGTTCCTCTCGACCAGCGGCTTCGAGGACTACGAGCTTCCGGGATTCGACCTGCTCGATGACATCGAGGACGCCGAGGAGGCTCCCGAAGCCAACCGTGACCTGCTCCTGGCGACGCAGAAGAACATCGTCGACACGCTCCGCTCATTCGGCATCGAGACGAGTCCGGGCGACATCACCCGTGGCCCGACGATCACCCGCTACGAGATTTATCCGAGCGCCGGTCTGCGGGTGTCGCGCATCGCACAACTCGAGGCCGACATCGCCCGCGCGACCCGGGCCGAGCGGATCAACATCCTCGCGCCGATCCCCGGCAAGGACACGGTGGGCATCGAACTGGCGAATTCCAACAAGGTGGCGGTGCACCTTCACGAGCTTTTGCAGGATCCCGAGTTCCGCTCGGCGAAGAAGAAGATCCCGCTCGCGCTCGGCAAGGATGTCTATGGCAAGACGGTCATCGGCGATCTCGCCGCCATGCCGCACCTGCTGGTCGCCGGCGCGACCGGCTCGGGCAAGTCGGTCTGCATCAACTCGATCATCGCCTCGATGCTGTTCAAGTTCGGCCCGGACGAACTGCGCTTCATCATGGTCGACCCGAAGGTGGTCGAGATGCAGATGTACAACAAGCTGCCGCACCAGGTGGTGCCGGTGGTCACCGATCCGAAGAAGGTGGTCGCCGCCCTCAAGTGGGTCGTCAACGAGATGGAGAAGCGCTACCGCGTCTTCGCCAAGTGCGGCGTCCGGAACTTCGATGGCTTCAACAATCGCGTCCGGCCGGAAAAAGAGCAGCCGGAGGAGGCCCCCGAGCCGGAGCCGGAGGAGGAAGTCGATCAGGAGCAGATCGACGCGATCGCCGAAGCTCTGGAGAGCGGCGACCTCGGTCCCGAGGCCGAGGAACACGAGGAGGAGCCCGACGAGGAGGACATCCCGGACCGCTTCCCCTACATCGTCGTCATCGTCGATGAGCTGGCCGACCTGATGCAGACCGCACCGGCGGACGTCGAGATGAACATCGCTCGCATTGCCCAGAAGGCGCGCGCGGCGGGCATCCACCTCATCATCGCCACCCAGACGCCGCGGGCGGATGTCGTCACCGGCATCATCAAGGCCAACATCCCCTGCCGCATCGCCTTCCAGGTTTCCTCGCAGCTCGACTCCCGCGTGATCCTCGACACCAAGGGCGCCGACAAACTCGTCGGCAAGGGCGACATGCTCTACCTGCCGCCGGGCTCGGCGAAGCTGGAGCGGGCCCAGGGTGCCTTCGTCGCCGACGAGGAGGTCGAACGGCTGGTCAACCACTGCGCCGGCCAGGCCGACCCGAACTACGAGGAGGACGTCCAGGCCACCATCGAGAGCGGCGCTGCCGACGATGGCGAGGAAGAGGTTTCCGACGCCGACGAGGAGATGATCATCAAGTGCATCGACGTCGTCCGCCAGGAGCAGAAGTGCAGCACCAGCCTGCTGCAGCGCCGCCTGCGGCTCGGCTACACCCGCGCCGCCCGCATGGTCGACATCCTCGAGCAGCGCGGCATCGTCGGTCCCGGAGACGGCGCCAAGGCGCGCGAGGTGTATGTGAAGTGAGCGTGGAGTCAGGAGTCAGGAGTCAGGAGTCAGGAGTCGGGAGTCGGGAGTCGGGAGTCGGGAGTCGGGAGTTGGGAGTTGGGAGTTGGGAGTTGGGAGTTGGAACTCGGAAGGCCGGGGGACGACGCCGGAGGTGTCGAATGTTGGTAGCCGGTGGTTGAGCGAGGAACGAGCGACACCGCCGGACCAGGGAAAGCGAGAAAACCGCACCCCGGCAGGGGTGCCACAGGTTATGCCAACTCCGCCCGAATTGCCTCCTGCACTTCTTCGAGGTCCCTCCGGCTGTCAATCACGTGGGCGAATGGTTCGTCCTTGAGCGAGAGGAAGATGTCGCGGCATTTTTGTAGAGCGTCCCGCCTTTCGAACTCATTGGCGGCGTCACCGCGGGAACCAATCCGATCCAGCGCTCTGTCCACATCGAGATCGAGGATGAAAAGATGATCCGGCACCGGCGCGAAGGTCTCGTTCTTGCGCCGGATTTCCGTCGGGTCGAATCCCCGCACGCCCTGATAGGCCATCGTCGAAAAGTAATAGCGGTCGAGAATCACCACCTTGCCGGCCTCAAGGGAGGGTTGGATCAACTCGTCGACGTGCTGCTTCCGGTCCTTGAGGAAATACTCCAGTTCATCCTCCGCCGAGAGGCGCCCGGTCGAGGCCGACTCGCGCAGTTTCCGGCCCCACGGGCCGTCGGTCGGCTCGCGGCTGGTCACCACCTCCCGTCCCTGTTGCCCGAACCACTCCGCCAGCAGGCGGGACTGGGTCGACTTGCCGGTGCCGTCGATGCCTTCGAGGACGATGAACATGGCGGGAGACTGACCGAGCTGGGTTCCAAGTGAAAAGTTCCAAGTTCCCATCGAGCCCGCCAGCCTGGGTGGAAGGAGTGGCCCTGCGGCAAAGAGCGGGAAGTGGACCACCCGGCTTTACGGCTTCGACAACGAGTTCGCCTTTGATGTTTCCCAAGTGGATCCGACCGTGACCTACAAGCTCGTTGAGGCCACGGGCGAGATCCTCTACGAGCTGGCCCTCAGGCGCAGTGAGCTGACCCCTACCTAGAGGACTCCGGCTCGCGAAATGCCCCGGGCGTGGTGCCGAACTGCCGACGGAAGCGGGTGGCGAAGTGCTGGCTGGAGTTGAAGCCCACCGCAAAGGCGATGTCGGTGACGGGGCGTTGCGGGTCTTCCCTCAGCAGCCGTGCGGCGTGGGCCAGCCGAGTCCGACACAACTGGTCGGACGGGGTCGCGTTGAAGATCTCCTTGCACGAGGCGTTGAGATAGGTCGGACCGACCCGGCAGGCCCGCGCCATTTCGGCCACCGTCCAAGGCTCGGCGGCGATCTCGACGCTGGCCTCGAGACCGTGGAAGAAGCCCCGCACCGTCGGGTCGAAACCGTGCGGGTCGTTTCCAGGGTCGGTCGCCTCGCTGGCGATGATTCGGGCGACCGCGACCAACAGGTGGTTCACGGTGTCGGCGAGATGGGCGGCTTCCAGCGGACCGGAGTCCGCGAGGCGTCGGCAGGAATCCTCGAGAAAGGGTGTCAGTGACCGTCCTTCATCGACGGCATGGCAGCGGGGGCTGGCACGAAAGATCCGCAGTAGCTCGCGTCTGGACTCCGGGTCGGGTCCAATCCACTTCGGAAACTGCCACTGCTGGCCGTCCTTGCGGTTCTCGACATCGAGGATGAGCCAGAACATTCGGCATGGTCGGATTGCCGGGTCGCCGAGCCGGTGGCGCTGCCACGGGCGGGTGATGGTGATGTCGCCGGGGCGCAGCAGCACCGATTCACGGTCGGTGGCGAAGACCGTCTCGCCGTGCAGCAGGTAGCAGATCTCGATGCCCTCGTTGCGGTGCATCGGCAAGCCCCACGATTGGGGACCCACGGCATCCCAATAGCCGATGGTGCGGAGGCCGGGCAGGCGTCCGCGGCCGAGCGGCGTGCCGGGGTACTGGCCGCGGACGCGGGCCTCCATTTTGACCTCGCCGCGGGTGACCGCCTGCCGCAGGGGCTGGCAGTCGTCGGCTTGGTGCGCTGGATCCCCGGTGTTCATGAAAATTCGCGGTCGATGGGGAACGCGAGGCCGGAGGGGACCTGCTGGGATGCCGCCATGGCCACGTTCAAGATCGCGATCAATATGGAATTCTGTCGCTCGGCGGACAAGTCATTCGAGGCGGGGGTGAAGATCGCGTCGGAACTCGGCTACGAGTGGATCGAGCCGATGGTGCACACCGGCTGGGAGCTGCTCAGCGAGGTCGAATACTTTCACTCGTTCTCGATGGAGGAGGACCCACTGCTGATGAAGGAAATCTGCGACCGCCACGGCGTGAAGGTCGCCAGCCTTTCCGCGCACTCGCCCCTGATGAAGCCCGAGGCGGCGGTCGACCGCCTGACCCGCGCCGCGGTGCTGGCCACCTTCGTCGGCTGCGATTTCCTCAACACCGACGAGATGGTCAGGCCGGAGTGGATGGACGACGACTTCGCCCACGACACGATGCGCTACACCCTGACCCGCATCGAGCAGGTCTGCGCGCGTCATCGCAAGTACCTCTGCATCGAGCCCCACGGCATCTACACCGCGCACACCGACGGTCTGATGCGGATCGTCAACCTGGTCGATTCACCGTGGATCCAGGTCAACTGGGACACCGGAAACAGCTACCTCGCCGGCCTGGAGGATCCGTACGAGGCGCTGGAAAAGGTCCGCGACCGGGTCTTCCACATCCACGCCAAGGACATCTCGATGGAGCACAGCGAGCGCGAGAAGGGCAAGGTCACCGGAACGCCGGTGGGCTGCGCCTGTGGCGATGGAGTGGTCGATTGGGAACGGGTGATCCGGATCATGGAGCCGGTGGACCGCGAGATCTTCCTCAGCGTCGAATGCGGGACGATCGACGAAGCCGCGAGAAGCCTCGACTTCCTGAGGAAGCAGATCGGGGCCTGAAATCCATCTCCAGAGCCCGACCGGACCGCGAATTTTGCGAAAGACCTCTCCCATCATGCTGAATCCACAAGACGAAGCTCGCACAACCGTATCACCCCGACAGTGCATGAAACATCCCGCGCGACGTGAATTCCTGAAGCAGTCCGCCATGATCGCGGCCTTGCTCGGCACCCCCGGATTGCTGCGTGCAGGTGGTGGGACCGACGCCTGGCGGCCGAGACTCGCTCTGTCATCGGTGATGTTCTCCGACCTGTCGCTCGAGGAACTTTGTCGGCAGGCAGTGGAGCTGGGGTTCAAGGGAATCGACCTGTGGGGGCCCTTCGGCGATTGCCGCCATCTGGCCCGGGCCCGCGAACTCGGTGTTGATGAATTCCGCAAGCTGCTCCGGGCGCACGACCTCGAGATCGGTGCCTGGACGACCTACCGGACCAAGGGCCACGACGAGGGGTTTCCCGGCTTCGCCGAGTTCATCGGTGGCTGTGGCGGCGGGGTGGTGGTTCGCGAATCGAAGTATGGAAGCTTCGCCGCCGATCAACTCGACGCGGCCATGCGAGAGTTCTTCGCAGAGCTTCGTCCGGAGATCGAACTTGCCCGCAAACACAAGGTCCGCCTCGCGATCGAGAACCACGGCCACGCCCTTCTTGACTCCCCGCAGTCCTTCGAAGCGTTCAAGCGACACAACCCCGCGCCCGATGTCGTGGGCCTCGGCGTGGCGCCCTATCACCTGCAGAAGCGCAAGGCCGATGTGTCCGAGGTGATCGGCATCTGCGGCGACCATTTGCTGTTCTTCTACGCGTGGCAGTCGGCGGGCGGGACCAAGCAACTGCCCGGTCACGGGCCGGCCGACTTCGAGCCGTGGATGCGGGCCCTTTCCGCGGTGAACTATTCCCACTGGATGACCCCCTTCATGCACGGCGGACTGCCGCAGGACGAAATGGCGGCGGCGGTCGCCAAGGCCGTGGATTATCTCCGAAACGACGCAACTCCCAACGAACCATGAAACCAATCAGGCGAAGAGATTTCCTCAAAGGGGTGGCCGCGACCGGTGCGGCGGTCGGCTTCCCCACCATCGTTCCGGCGCAGGTCGTTGCCGGGCGGGGCCGGGTGATGCCCAACGACCGGGTGAATGTGGGGCAGATCGGCTGTGGCAACATTTCCGACTACTTCCACCGCAGCCAGCTCAGGCAGATGGACGACGTGCGCGTGGTGGCCACCTGTGACGCGTTCCGGTCCCGGGCGGTGACCCGCGCCAGCCAGTACAACAAGGACTACGGCAGCGAGGTCGCGACGGTGAACGACGACTTCCGCGAGTTGCTTGCGCGCGAGGATGTCGATGCGGTGATCGTGGCGGTGCACGACAACTGGCACACGCCGATGTCGATCGCCGCGGTGCGTGCCGGCAAGGACGTGTATTGCCAGAAGCCGCTGGCGCTCGACTACAGCCAGACCCCCATCCTGCGTGAGGCGGTCAGGAAACACGGGCGGGTGTTCCAGTTCGGCACCCAGTACCGTTCACAAGGGCGCTACCGGCAGATGGTGGAGCTGGTCCGCAACGGATACATCGGCGAGCTCGAGCGGATCGACGTGTGGAGCCGCAACGTCCACAACGACAAGGCGAAGTATCACGTCGCCCCCTACGGATCGACCGAGGAGGTGCCGGTGCCGGATGGCTTCAACTTCGATGCGTGGCAGGGGCCGTCGCCGATGGTGCCCTACACGGTGGACCGTTGCACCAACTGGGGCGGCTTCCATTGTCCGGAGACATCGCTCGGCTTCCTTGCCGGCTGTGCGATCCACCCGCTCGGCGTCGCGCAGTGGGGGAACCGGAGCGACGACACCAGCCCGGTTCGCTACGAGGGCACCGGCAACATCCCGGACGAGGGGATCTACCGCACCCTCGAGCACTGGGACATGAGCTGCGAGTACGCGAACGGCGTGATCCTTCGGCTGATGGACACGCGGGCCGCGCAACCGGTCGTCGCCGGCTATCACGACAAGGAATGGCGGGGCGACGACGGGGTCGTCTTTCACGGAACGGAGGGCTGGATCGGCAACATCTCCGGCGGTTTCGATGCGAGCGACCGCCGCCTGTGGAAAAACGAATTCAGGAGCGACGACGAACGCCTGCCGGTGTCGAAGGAGCACAACCGCAACTTCATCGACTGCGTGAAGTCGCGCGAGGAGCCGATCTGCCCGGTGGAAATGGCGATCCGCTGCGACGCCATCTGCCACCTCACCCGCGCCGCCGCGCTCACCGGCAAGGCGGTCGAGTGGGACCCGGAGAAGGAAAAGGTCGTCGGCAATCCCGAGGCCGCAAAAATGCTGGGCCCGCAACCCGTTCGCGAAAAGTGGCGGGTGTGCTGAGGGCAGGATGAGCGGGCACCCCGAGGGCGTGGGCGATCCGCTCACGGCGCTTGTCCACGCTGTGAACGCACGCCCGGCTGGATTGCCCTCGCTCCGCTCACGCCATCCCGACGTGCGCTCGCCGCCGCTCGCGATGGGATGCTCACGGCGCTTGTCCACGCTGTGAACGCACGCCCGGCTGGATTCGAACCAGCGACCATCCGCTTAGAAGGCGGGTGCTCTATCCAACTGAGCTACGGGCGCTTGCGCGGGCCGAGGGGTAGCTTCGATTCCGGGCCGAGACAAGACTGGAGGCGGGGAGCTTGATCTGATGAACTTACTCCCATGCAGGCCCAGCCCCCGCCTCAGATGCCCGCGCCGATGCCGACCCCGCAGTCCATCCAGGACGCGGAGCACCTTCGACTCCTGTCGATCTTCCACTACGTGATGGCCGGGCTCGCGGTCCTCGGGGCGTGCTTCGCCGCAATGTACGCCCTGATCGGCGTGTTCTTCGGGGCGATGATTCCGGTCGCCGCGACTTCCGGCGGTTCGGGTGCGGGAAGCAGTTCGGGGATGTCGCCGGCCGATGCGCGGGTCTTCGAGATGATGGGGTGGGTCTATGGGTTCTTCGGCGGTCTGGGGGCCCTGTACGCCCTCGGCCTGGCGGTGTGCCTGTTCCTCTGTGCGAGGAATCTGGCGCACCGGCGGAAGTGGACCTTCGTGTTCGTCATCGCCTGCATCCAGTGCATCAACATGCCCCTGGGAACGATCCTTGGCATCTTCACCATCATCGTCCTCCAGCGCCCGGGCGTGAAGGCGCTCTTCGATCAGCCCGACGCCGCTGGCGGGTCAATCGAGTGAGGCGTCCGCGCCCCTGAACCCATAGCGTCCGCCCTCGACCACGGTGTCGGGCGGCACGCGGGCTTGCTCAAAATGGTCGTGCCCTTCCTTGAGGTTTCTCCAGAATTCGATCCAGCGGTGGTTGGATGAGGCCTCCTTCATCCGGGCGTCGGTCATGCGGAAGGGGAAGAGGTGCACGCGGATGAAGCGCTGTCCTCCGGCGAGCGCGGCATCGCAGAGGGTGTAGATTTCCTCGATCCCGGGGTCGGTCATGGCCAGGCAGCCGATCGACACGCGGTTGCCGTGGATCATGATGAAGGAGCCGGTGCGGCCGTGGTGGCGGTCGTAGGTGTTCGGGTATCCGATGTTCATCGCCAGGTGGAAGCGCGAGTCGGATTTCAGCCCCCTACGGGAGAAATAGTAGAATCCCTCGGGAACCTGCCGGTCGCCCTCGGCGAGCTTGGGTCCGGGTTTTCCCGAAGTGGCGGCGATGGGGTAGGTGCGGAAGAGGACGAACCTGTCGGCACCGTCCGGCTGCATCCAGACTTCGAGCTCCTTTTCCTCCTTGAAGGCGCGAAGGAAGACCGGGTCGCCGACGGCCAGCCCGTGCTTCGCCAGGGCGGGGGCGAGCAGGGGTTTGACCCGTGCGGCGGCTGCCGCGGCGCGCTCGGGGCCGGGCAGTGAGCTGTCGACGGAGTCCTCCACGCGGGAGGGATCCTGGCCACGGCAGGAGGGAATGAGAAGGGTCGAGAGGAGGGCGAGAACGAGCGGCAGGTGTTGAGGCGGTGAAGTGGTCGGGCCAGCTGTTGAAGCGGTTCGGCGAGCCAAAGCTCGCGGTCCGTTTGAGGACTCGACGGGGCGGGAGGGCTTGGCTAGGGCTTCGGGCATGTCAGCAGCGATCGGGATCATCGGAGGGAGCGGGCTTTATGAAATCGAAGGCTTCGAGAAGTCGGAGGAACGCCGCGTCGAGACGCCTTTCGGTGAACCGTCGGACGTGCTGGTGGGCGGCGAGCTGGCGGGCCGTCAGGCGTGGTTCCTGCCGCGGCACGGTCGGGGTCATCGCTTGCTGCCTCATGAGATCAATCATCGTGCGAATTTGTGGGCCTTGCGAAGCCTCGATGTCAGGTTCCTCATCTGCGTGACGGCCGTGGGAAGCCTGCGTGAAGAATACGCGCCTCGCGACGTGCTGCTGCCGGACCAGTTTTTCGACCGCACCAGCCGGCGCGAGCATCACACCTTCTTCGGCCGTGGCATCGCCGCGCACGCGTCCTTCGGCGAACCGATCAGTGCCGGCCTGCGTGGCATCCTCAAGCAGGCACTCGATGCCGAGGGGGCGAAGGTGCACGACGGCGGGACCTACGTGAACATGGACGGCCCGGCCTTCTCGACGCGCGCGGAGAGCGAGGCGAACCGCCAGCTCGGGTTCGACGTGATCGGGATGACCAATCTTCCCGAGGTCAAGCTGGCCCGCGAGGCCGAGATCGCGGCGGCGACGATGGCGATGATCACCGACTACGATTGCTGGAAAATCGAGGAGGAGGCGGTGAGTGCCGGGTCGGTCATGAGTCATCTCCAGGCGAACGTGAGCCTCGCGAAAAGCGTGCTGGCACGGGCGATTCCCCTGGTGCCGGAGACCCCTGACTGGCCCGAGCACCGTGCCTTGGACGGTGCGATCATGACGGAAAAGGCCCGCTGGCCTGAAAAAACCGTCCGCAGCCTGTGGCCGCTGCTTCAGAGATTCGGATGACAATAAAGCAAGAAATGCGGACGTGACATTTCGGATCCGTCCGGCATAGTCCACCCATCTGATGAATCGCACTCAGCTTCAATTGCTAATGAAAGTCGCCCTCCACGCCCTCTGTTTCACCCTCCTCGGCATGTCGCTGGGAAGCTGCAAGAATGCCGACAAGAATCTGGCGGACGACGCTGTGAAGCCGGTCAAGAGCCAGGCCAACAATGCCTACCGGGCCCCGAGCACGAGGGGGCCGGTGCCGCGCAATCCGGACATGTCGCTTTCGTCGAGCTTCGGCAAGGATGCCGGCGTGACCTTCTCACGGGTGTCGGTTTCGCAGCCCTTCGTGGCGATGACCTTTGATGACGGGCCGCATCCGAGCAACACGCCGCGGCTGCTCGACATGCTGCGCGACCGCAACATCAAGGCGACCTTCTATGTGATCGGCCGGAACGTCGACATGTATCCGGAAATCACCCGCCGCATCGTGGCCGAAGGCCATGAGATCGGGAACCACACCTACACGCACGGCAACCTCACCAAGATGGGGGATGACTCGGTGCGCAACGAGTTGATGAAGTGCCGGGCCTCGATCGCCAAGGCGACGGGAGTCCAGCCGCGCACGCTGCGCCCGCCGTACGGGGCCCTGCTCCAGCGCCAGCGGACCTGGATCCACTCCGAGTTCAATTATCCGACCATCATGTGGTCGGTGGACCCGCGCGACTGGCAGCGCCCCGGGCCTTCGGTGGTGACCTCGCGCATTCTTTCCGGCGCGACACCCGGTGCGATCATCCTCGCCCACGACCTGCATGCGCCGACGGTGGATGCGATGCCGGCCACGCTCGATGGCCTGCTGAAAAAGGGCTACAAGTTCGTGACCGTGTCCCAGCTTCTGGCGATGAAGCCGAAGGAGGAAGCGCCGGCGCAGGCTTCGGTGACCCCGTCCAACCCCTGAGGGACCGAGGGCGGCTCCAATGGTCGGCGAGCGTCATTTCGCTGCACGGGATCGCTTGTTGGGCTGCTTTTCCCGGATCCGGGACCTGGCGGCGTCGAGCGGCGTCGAATGGCCCGACGAGTCCGGCAGCGCGAGGGAAAAACTCGCCCGGCCGATCCGCCTGGTGGTGCTCGGCGAGATCAATGCCGGAAAGTCGACCCTGCTCAACGCCCTGGTCGGCGCGGAACTCTGCCCGGCGGGGCCGCTGCCGACGACGCAGCGGACCACGCTCTACCGCCACGCGTCTTCCGAGCGGGCGACCGAAAGAAACGGCTGGCAGATCCTCGGCCGGCCGCTGGATTTGCTCAGGCGCTTCGAGTTGATCGATACGCCGGGCACCAATTCGGGGTGGAGGGACGGGGTTTTTGCGGACATCCCCCGTTTCGAGAAGGCGGACCTGCTGCTGGTGGTGTTTCCCTCCGGGAACACCTGGACGGCCGCAACCTGGGATCTCGTTTCGGCGCTGGGCGACGAGGCGCTGGAGCGCACCGCGCTGGTGGTCCAGCAGTCCGACCAGAAGTCGCCGGAGGATCTCCGGGTGATCGAGGGGCACATGCGCGACCTGTGCCTGAAGAAGGTCGGTCGCGAGTTGCCGATCGTGGCGGTGGCCGCCGGTCTGGCGCTGGAGGCGAAGCTGGACCCGCGCGAGGCCCGCAAGTCGTGGTCGGCGAGCCGCTTCGGGGCCTTCGAGGAGTTTCTCACGGCGACGGTCTGCGAGTCCCCGTCGCGTCGCTACCTGATCGACCGGACGATGCAGGAGGCGGGGGACCGCCTGCGCGACATCGAGTCGGCGCTCGATCGCCAGAGGCGGTCGATGGATGACGACGGCTGGTTTCTGGCGGGCCTGGAGCGCGAGGCCAGGCAGCTCAGGGACCTGGTGCTTGAGAACTCGCCGAAGACGCTGGCCGGAGCGCGTGGGCGCTACGAGAACGAGGTGGCGCGTCTTTCCCGGGCACTCGGCCGGATGCTGGGCGTGGGTCCGACGCTGTGGCGCTTGTTCGTTGGCGACGCCTCGCCGGCGCGGATCGAGGCGCGGTTGGCGGATGGATTGGGCGAAGCGATCCGGGACTTTGCCGCCGTGGATGCGGAGCGGCTGCTCGAGGAGTGCGAGGGCCACTGGAACGACGTCCGTCCGCGGGTGATCGAGCGGATGGGGCTGGATCCGGGCACCGCGGCCATCCATGGCGACGGGCGCGAAGCGAGCACCGGTCGCTTCGTGGCGAACGTCGCGAGGGCGGTTCCCGGGGTGCTGGGGCAGCTCCGGGTGCGGGCCTGTCTGGATTCTCCCCTGAGGGCCCGCAATCGACGTCTCCGGTTCCTGCTGGCGATGGTGCTGCTGCTGACGACGGCGGCGGGTGCGTGCGGGGCGCTGGGCATTGACCGCTGGGCGTGGCCGCTGGCCTTCGCGGCGGCGGGCATGGGTGGGGTGCTTCTTCTCTCGGCCTGGGTCAGCCGGATTCGGATCGTGGGTCAGACCCGCGAGCGCCTGCGGGATTCGGTCGGGCGTTTCGAAACGGCGATGCGGGAGGATTACGGCGAGGCGGTCCGGGCACTCTTCGATGAATACGCGAACGGTCTCATCGGCGTGCGCCGCCAGCTTGCCGACCGTCAGGAGACCTTGAAACCCCGCCAGGACCAGTGGGACCGGCTGCACCTCGAGTTGAGGTCCATCGAGCAGGACCATCAGCCGTGAACGAGAAACGGCCCGGAGGCGAACCTCCGGGCCAGGGAATGAAGAGCGGTGGACTCAGGCGTCGGGACCGCCGGGACCCGGCCGGCCTTGCGGACCGGGGCCACCCTTGCCGCGACCGGGGCCACCGGGACCGGGAGCGCCCTTGCCCTTGCCATCGCGGGCGCCGGGCCGGCGCATCGGGCGCGGCGGGATCTTCTCACCCGCGTCGATCGCCGCCTTGCGTTCCTCGGGGCTGAGGCGTCCGTCGCCGTCGGCATCGTATTTCCTGAGCATCTCCTCGCGCTTGGCCTTCATGGCCTCGCGCATCGCTTCGCGCTCGCCTTCATCGAGCTTGCCGTCGCCGTTGGTGTCGAACTTCTCGAGCATTTTCTCGCGCATTTGGCCGGCCCGTTCGCGGCGGGCCTGCATCGCGGCCTTGCGTTCTTCCTCGTTGAGCTTGCCGTCGCCGTCCTTGTCGAACTTCTCGACGATCTCCGGTGGCGGACCCCGGCGTTCGCGTTCCGGCTTGGCGCCGTCTCCGTCGCGGGGGGCGGCGGCAAGGGACCCTGCCAATGCCAGGGCCAGTGTGGTGGTGATTGCGTATTTCATGTCGTTGTTGTCTGGATGTTTTGGGAAACGGAGAATCCCGAATCTGCATCATGAAACCCGGCGCTTCGCAAAAGGTTGCGCGGCGGAATGCGCGGCGGAATGATTTGCCAGCGGGGACGCGGGCCGATTGGATGCCCGCACCTCAGCGCGATGACCTCAGTTCCCGCCAAAGACTCGAAGGCCCTGACCTTCGTCAAGCGCACCTCCAGCACGCTCGGACTCTGGGCGGTGGTGACGCTGGCGTTCGTCAGCCGGATCGGTTGGGCCTACGTGGCGCTGATCGGGCTGCTGGTGGTTCTGGCGACCATCGAGTATTTCCGGATGCTCAAGGATGGCGGCGTGAAGGGCTTCCCCGGCTACACGCTGCTGCTGACCATCGCCTACTCGGTCGGTCTCTACGCCTTCCTCCTGGGCGACGGTGTGCCGGTGTGGTTCGATGGTTTGGCGATCTTTGCCTCGCTAGCGGGTGCCTTTGTCCTCCAGTTGCGGCGACCCGTCGAGGGGCTGGGTTCGATCACCGGCGTGGCGATGAGCGTGTTGGGTTTCCTCTACATCGCCTTCTTCTTCAATTTCGGTGCCCGGGTGGTCTTCGCGGTTCCCGGACCGGGCGAGGTTCCCGGGGCGATGCTCCTGCTGTGGGGGATCGCGGTGACAAAGTTCACCGACATGGGCGCCTACATCGTGGGATCGGCCATCGGCCGCCACAAGATGTGTCCCCACATCAGTCCCGGGAAAACCTGGCAGGGATTTGGTGGGGCGATTGCCTTCGCCCTGCTCGCCGGATGCGGACTCTATGCCTTGTTCCAAGACGACATGCCGAACTTCTCGGCCGGCCTCCACGTGCTGGGTGGCTGGGGGCTGGTGATCGGGCTGAGCATCGCGCTGGCGCTGGTGGCGGTGGTGGGCGACCTGGCCGAGAGCGTCTTGAAGCGCAGCCTCTCCGTGAAGGATTCCGGACAGGTGTTGCCGGGCATCGGCGGGGCGCTCGACCTGATCGACTCGATGTGCTTCACGCTTCCGCTTCTCTACTTCTACGTGACATGGGTGACGGGATGAAGCGCAAGCGGGTGGTGCTGCTCGGGGCGACCGGGTCGATCGGATGTTCGACCCTGGAGGTCGCCCGTCAGCTTCCGGAGCGGATCGAACTGGTGGGGCTGGCGGCCCACTCGAATGTCGGCCGTCTGGCCGAGCAGGCGAGGGAGACGGGAGCGCGCCACGTGGCGATCGCCGATCCCGCCAAGGAAGCGGAACTCCGGAGTCTACTGCCCGCCGATGTCACCGTGCATGTGGGTGCCGAAGGACTCGTGGAACTCGCAACCCTGGCCGAGGCCGACGTGGTTCTGGTGGCGATCGTCGGGACCGGTGGCCTGCACCCGGCCCTCGCCGCGATCGAGGCCGGCAAGGATTTGGCGGTGGCCTCGAAGGAGATCCTGGTGATGGCGGGTGAGGTGGTCACCGCTGCGGCGGAGAAGCACGGCGTGTCCATCCTGCCGGTCGACAGCGAGCACAACGCGATTTTCCAGTGTCTCGACGGACACCGCGGTGGGGCCAAGGAGGTCTCAAGGCTCATCCTCACCGCCTCGGGCGGACCCTTCCGGCAGACGCCATCGGCGGAACTCGCGTCGGTCTCTGTGGAGCAGGCGCTCAAGCATCCGACCTGGGACATGGGCCGCAAGATCACCATCGATTCAGCCACGCTGTTCAACAAGGGGCTCGAAATGGTCGAGGCCCGTTGGCTGTTCGGCATCGGCATGGACCGGATCGACGTGGTGGTTCACCCGCAGAGTATCATCCATTCGATGGTCGAGTTCGTCGACGGCTCGGTGCTCGCTCAGCTGAGCCGCACCGACATGTGTTTTCCCATCCAGTATGCACTGACCTGGCCGGATCGGGTGCAGGGCGGCCTCAAGCCCTTGGACTTCGCCGGACTCGCGAAGCTGGACTTCGAGGCCCCGCGGCATGACGACTTTCCGGCCTTGGGCCTGGCGCGGCGGGCGGGACTGGCCGGCGGCACCCTGCCGGCGGTCTTCAATGCGGCGAACGAGGTGGCGGTCGATGCCTTCGTCGAGCGGAGGATCGGCTTCACCGATATCTGGAAGGTTGTGGGCGGGACGATGGACGCCCACGAGGTCCGGGATGCAGGATCGCTCGAGTCGGTGATCGCGGCGGATCACTGGGCGCGTGACGAGGCAGCGGCAGCTTGCCAAAGGACCGGAAAATCCTAAACTGGCGACAGTGAGGTTTGTTTCCTGTCTTCTGGCTTTGGCGTCGCCGGCATCGGCGGTGATCTTCTATGCCACCGCGGATCCGGCGCACAATCGCGAGGTGGCTCCCGGAGGGGCGCTGGCGGGCTCGGGCTGGCAATTTCAGGGTGAGTTCGGGGTGTATTCCGGCACGGCGATCTCTCCGAACCACTTCATCACCGCGGTGCACTTCGGGGTGCCGTCGAGCACCTTCGTTTCGAAAGGCTACTACAACGGCGGTTCCGACGTGACCTACACGGTCAATACGACCGCTTTTGCCGGCGTGGGCTACAAGGACATCACCGGCACGGATTTGCGGATCTACGAGATCAACGAAACTTTCGCTTCCTATGCGCCGCTCTACACGGGGACCGACGAAGTCGGCAAGGATCTGGTGGTGATGGGCCGCGGCACCCAGCGGGGGACCACGGTGACGCTCTCCGGCGACGACATTGGCTGGCGCTGGGGCACCGCCGATAACAAGGCCCGCTGGGGAACCAACCAAGTAGCGGCAACCGTCGCGCTTGGAGGAGCGGACTACCTCTACGCCACCTTCGACGCGGCAGCGGGTGGCGACGAGGCGCACCTCTCGAGCGGTGATTCCGGGGGTGCCGTGTTCATCCAGGATGGCGGGGTGTGGAAACTGGCAGGCATCAACTACGCGGTCGATGGCGACTGGGACTACAATGGCGTCGCCGACGGGAATGGATTCCGTGCCGCCCTCTATGATGCCCGCGGCATGTATGTGGGCTCGGATGCCGACGGATGGACCTTGGTGGAAGATGAAGGGGCACCGGAACCCAGCGGCTTCTACTCGACCCGGATCAGCACCTACTACGAGGACATCGCGTTGATCACCGGAATCCCGGAGCCGGGTCCGGTCGTCTTGCTGCTGCTGGCTGCTTTACTTGGCATCGGGCATCGCCGTCGTTGACGCCGGGCGGGGGATGGTCTCCCATCGCGCGGATGGCGCGCGACAAGGAATCGAGGTTCTCCACCGAGGGGCTGCGGTGGGTCTTCTCCTACCTGCGGCCGCATGGGCGGGTGTTCGTGCCCTCGATGATCGCGCTGCTGACCACCGCGGCGCTCTCGCTGGCGTTCCCGTGGTTCATGAAGGAACTCTTCGGCGGCACCATCGACGATCTGCGGCGGGGGGTGCCCACCGAGGAAATCCTCAGCTCGGCAAATCGGACGATCGGCTGGCTGCTCGGAGCGCTGGCGCTTCAGGCGGTGATCGGCTTCTTCCGTGTCCAGGGATTCATCCGCTCGGGAGAAGCGGCGTTGAACGACCTGCGCAACGACCTTTTCGGCCGCCTGCTGCACCTTCCCGTTTCGTTTTTCCACGAGCACCGGGCCGGCGCGTTGAGCACGCGGGTGGCGGCGGACCTCGCGACCGTGCGCGAAACCCTGATGAGCACCCTGCCGCAGGCGGGTCGCCAGGTCGTGGTGCTGACCGGGTCGCTGATCCTGGTCTTCGTCATGTCGTGGAAACTCTCGCTGGCCATGCTCGCCTGCGTCCCCTTCGTCGTGCTGGCGGTGGCCCTGGCCGGACGCAAGGTGAGGAACTACTCGAAGGACGCCCAGGACTCGCTGGCCGAGGCCGGGACGGTGATCGAGGAGAGCGTGCAGTCGATCACCGAGGTCAAGGCCTTCACCAACGAGGAGTTCGAGCGCCGGCGCTACTCCAGCGCGCTGGAGGACTTCTACCGGGTGACCCTTCGTGGTGCCTTCGCCCGGGCGAGCTTCCTGGCGTTCGTGATTTTCGTGATGTTCGGCACCATCGCCGGGGTGGCCTGGCTGGGGGTGCGCATGGCGGTGCGCGGCGACATCAGCCAGGAAGAGCTTACCGGATTCGTGCTTTTCAGTGTCTTCGTCGGGGCGTCGCTCGGGTCGATGCCGGAGATCGTCTCGCAGATCCAGGCGATGACGGGTGCCACCGAAAGATTGCGCGAGATTCTGGGCGAGGCCGCGGAAGGCGAAGGGGGCGAGGTGGTCGAAAGTCTGGAGGGTCGGGTCGCCTTCGAGGGCGTGCGTTTCCGCTACCCGTCCCGGCCGGATCACGTCGTGCTCGACGACGTGTCCTTCGGGGTCGAGCCGGGCCAGCGGGTCGCCCTGGTCGGTCCCTCGGGTGCGGGGAAGTCCACGGTGTTCACCCTCGTCCTCGGCTATCACCGGCCGGAGGCTGGGAAGGTGCTTTTCGACGGGCGGGACGCAACCGCCCTCGACCTGCAGTCCCTGCGCCGCGGCATCGCGGTGGTGCCGCAGGAGGTCATGCTCTTCGGCGGGACGATCCGGGAGAACATCGAGTACGGTCGCCCCGGCGCGTCCGCGGAAGAGGTCGAGGAGGCGGCGAAGCAGGCGAACGCCCACGAATTCATCCTCAACACGGACGCGGGCTACGACACGGTGGTCGGCCCCCGGGGCGTGAAGCTCTCGGGCGGGCAGAGGCAGCGGATCGCGATCGCCCGCGCCATCCTCGCCGATCCCCGCATCCTGCTCCTCGACGAGGCGACCAGCGCGCTTGATGCCGAGAGCGAGCGCCTGGTGAACGAGGCGCTCGAACGGCTGATGCAGGGCCGGACCAGCCTGGTGATCGCGCACCGGTTGTCGACTGTGCGCCACGCCGACCGCATCCTCGTGATGCATCACGGGAAGGTGGTCGAGAGCGGCACTCACGACGAGTTGATGGGGCAGGGCGCCACCTACCGCATGCTGGTCGAGACACAGCTGAGCTGAATGGAACGCCGGTGCTGAAACCGGCCGTCGGGATGCCGGTTTCATAACCGGCGCTCCATCGCCTCCCCAAGCAGCGCCTGGTAGCGGGCCAGCTCGGCCTCGTAGACCGCGGCCAGGTCCGGGTCGGGATCAATCCGTGAATCGGCGGCCGGCTGGCAGAATGCCGCGGTGAGCTGCGCGAGATCGTTGCCGCAGGCATGGGCGGCCCGGATGGCAGCGCCGAGAGCGGCACCATTGGCCACGGCAAAGCGCTCGACAGGCGCCTGGAAGATGTCGGCGATGAGTCCGGCGATGCCATCGTTTCCGGAAGCACCACCCGTCAGACGGATCAGTGTGGGCTTCTCACCGAGCCACTGCGAATGAAGCCGCATGTTGAGGAACTGACCTTCGAGCAGCGCGCGGACCTGGACTTCCGGCGGGGCGTCGTCGCTGAAATTCCTCACCGGCCCGGTGAAGTCATGGCGCGGCGTGATCTCGGGGCCGAAAAAGGGCAGCATGATCCTTCCCTCGTTGCCCGCAGGCGTCTTGCCCAGGCCGGCGACGTCGAAATCATCCCAGCCGAGGCCGAGATCATCGCGCAGTTGCTCCCGGGCCAGCGAGCCGTTGCGAAAACAGATCAGCGACATGAACCCGCCGGCCGGATTGCCGAAGACGTGGCCGAAGCCGGCCGGATCGGTGACCGGCTCGGACATCGCCGCGAAGAAGGTGTCGCTGGTGCCGAGCGAGATGACGAAGGTGCCGGGCGAGGTGGCGCCCATGCCGACGAGTGAGGAAGGATTGTCGCCGGTGGAAAGGATGACCTTGCAGCTACTGGAGAGGCCGTATTTCGAAGCAAAGTAGCCGCTGATCTCCCCGGCGGCGGTCGCGGATGGAGCGGTGGCGGGGAGCTTGTCCCCCAGGCCGGGAGCGGTGGCATCGAGAAGGTCGGAGTCCCACTCGAGAGACCGCAGGTTGAGAAGGTTCATGCCCGCGCCGTCGCCATGGTCGATGGCGATGTTCTTGCCGGCCAGGATCGAACCGACGAAGGAGGACACGAGGTGGATGACGGCGGTCTTCGAGTAGGCTTCCGGGTCCTGCTTGAAGAAACGCCGGATCTGCGGGCCGGTGAAACGCTCGATGGCGACGGAGCCGGAGCGCCGGCAGACCTCGTCGTCGCCGCCGACGGCGTCGGCGATTTCGCGGCACTCCGCGCCGGTGGCGGTGTCCATCCAGATGGGCGAGGTGGCGCGGCTGAGGGCGGGGGAAAGCTGCTCGACCAGTGACGACCCGGAATCGAGTCCGGCCAGGCGCCCGGCGAAGGAGTCGTCGAGGTAGACCGATCCGTGCTGCTGCCCCGAGCAGGCCACGGCGTCGATCGTTCCGAGGTCGGTCCTCTCCGCGAGACGGGAGAAGAGCAGGTCGATCGCCTCGATCCACATCCGGGGATCGGCATGGACCTCGCCGTCAGGTCCTCCCGGGATGAAGCCGCTGGGGCTTCTGTACTGCGGCAGGTCCGTGCCGAAGTTGACGGACTCCTCGTGAACGATTCGACCGGATGCCGGATCGATCACGAGGGCGGAGAGCGACTGGGTCGAGGAATCGAGGCCGAGGAACATGGTGGAAGAAAAACAAACCGAAGCGCGCCCTGCCAGTGGGAAAGCAAGGCGGGGAGAGTCGGCATCCTGCCGACTGGTTTCCGTGCGGGTTTCCTCCTCGCATACGGAGACCAGCCCCTTGTGTTGGATCAGCCTGAGGATGATCTCGATAACAAGATGATCTTCAAGATCATCGTCACCGATCTGATCCCCGATCAGAGAAGCTCCTCACGCAGTGCCTCGAAGAGATCGTCTTCGGGCGGCGGTTCCGGTGGATGGTCCTTCATTCGTCGCCAGGGGTTTCCCGACATTCCGTGAGCGACTTCCCGGCGGTCTCGCTCCAGTGCTGGAGGAAGAACTTCTTCTCGTCGGTCAGGAGCCGGTCGGAGCGGCCGAGGATGGGTCTCAGCGAGGTGGTCAACTGGAGGGTGACCAGCAGGAAGATCACGCACCAGATGGCGATGGGTCCGCGCTGGCGGGCGCCTTGGACCTTGAGGGCCGTGGTGGCGAAACGGAAGGCGAAGCCCAGCGCGACGAGCCAGGAGCCGATCGAGAGCGTGCCCATGAAACCGAAGGAACTGGTTCCCTGGGTGAAGATCCAGACGGCGGGGGCGAAGCCGAGCAACAGGAGTCCGGCCAGGGCGAGGGTGGCACCGAGCAGTGAGGCGAGGCGTCCGGCCGAGGCGGTCGAGCCCGCGAGGCAGGAAAAGATGTAGAAGCTCGGGAAGCAGATCAGCCCGGCGAAGATCAGGCCGACACCGAGCTTGAGCGGCGCGGCCCAGAGCTGTTCGTGATAGGCGAAGGTCCCGAGGACGAAGCCGAACACGAGAATGGCCACGAAGGCCATGATGGCGAGACGACCAAGGGTCGCCGGGGTGTCGATGCTCGGGTGGCCGGCCAGATCGGCGGGCCGCCGGAGCAGGGCCTCGAAGAGGTTCCGGATGTCGATGCGGTCCGGCAGTGGTTCGAGCCGGGGTTCCGGTTGGGGCGTGGGTTCCGGAGCGGGAACGGGTGGTGGCGTGGGGTCGTTGGTGTGGGTCATGGTCTTGTGTGGCGTGGTTGGTTGAGGCGGAGGTGCATCCAGTAGAAGAGGCCTCCGAGAATGAGTAGCAGCACGAGAAATCCCGGGAGTCCCGGGACGGAGTCGAAGAGCAGGCGGTTGAGGGACGCCCACACGGCTTCGTAAAAGCTGCCGCGCATCGGGTGGTCGCGAAGGAAGGCGACCTCGAGCCTTGGCGAGCCGAAGAAGGGCCGCAGGATCCACGAGAACTGGGCCCCGATGAAGGCGTTGCCGGCGATCCATGCGCCGAGGGTGGCCAGAGCGATCCGCCGGGTCCGGCAGTGCTGCTCCAGCAGGCGGCGGAGGCGCAGCAGGCCGATGCAGCCGGCAATCGCGATCAGCGTGGTGTGGGAGAGCAGGTAGCCGGCGTGGGCGGTCGTCGCCTGGGGTGAGTCCGGCGGCGGGGCATTGAGTGCGAGGAAGAAGGTGACGGGCGCGATCGAGCCGAGGACCAGGGCGCTGATGGCGAAGGCGCTGAGCAGCGCCTGGAGGGATTGGCGGAAGCCGAGGTCGCTGCCGAGCAGTAGGCCCAGCATGCCGTTGAGGAGCCCGTTGCAGCCAAGGGTGCAGGCGATGAGCAGCGGCATCTTCACCGCGACGTAGAGGCCCATGACCGGCGACCGCCAGAACCCGACGGTGAACCCGTAGAGGGCGAAGCCCATCGCCGTCACCACCGCCGCCCGACCAAGGTCGCGCGCCCCGGCACGGGCGAGGGTCTGGATGGGTGGATCGAGGAGGTCACGCATTCGAGTGGCTTCATTTCCACGGGAGGGGATGAAGTCGTGATGCGGGATTCTCGAAATCGCGGTGATGTCCTGATGAAGGGATCCACCCGGGACGCAAAAGCGCCCTTTCCGGCGGGGCCGGAAAGGGCGCTTGGAGAAAGTGCGGGATCAGTTGGTGCCCTTGTCCTTCTTCTTCTTGTCGGGATTCGGGGCCTTCTTCTGCGGCTTGAACTCCTCGGGGCTGAGTTTCCCGTCGCCCGTCTTGTCTTTCCTTTCGAAGGCCTTCGCGGCCTTTTCCGGATCCTTGGCTCCCTTGGTGAACTCGTCCTTGCTCAGGAAGCCGTCACCGTCGGTGTCCTTCTTGTTGAAGGCCCTGGCGGGGTCGGGCTTGCCCTTCTTGGGGGCGTCCGGGGCTTTTTCGGCGAAGGCGACCGAAGTCGCGGCGAGGCCGAGGGCGATCACGAGGGATGTCGTGGTTCTCATGGTGTTTGGTTTGTCATGTGGTTCCGTCGCGGCGCTGCCGCACGGAAAATGACCCGGCGGCAGGGGCCGCGGGCCGAGGGGAAAACCCCGGTGGAGTCCAGAAGTCGCCCACGAGGTGAAAAATTGTTCCATGCGCGATCCCGAAGGTCCTGAAGTGCCCCGGCGTCGGCTTCCGGACGGCACCGTCACGAGCCGAGTTCCGCGTCCCTTGCCTTATGCGGCTCGTGAACCGCCCGCCTGGGGGATGGAAAGAATGGCCCGGGTGCCGGTGGGTTCGACGGGCTCCAAGGCGATGCTGCCGCCGTGAAGTTCGGCGGCTTCCTTGACCAGTGTCAGGCCGAGGCCGGTGCCCTTGCGGCCGGCCTTGAACTGCCGCAACGAGAAGAATCGATCGAAGACCTTCTCCTTTGCGTAATCCGGAATGCCGGGGCCGCGGTCCTCGATGGTCAGGACGATGGCATCAGCGGTGCCGAGCGACACCCGGACGGCTGCGCCCGCCGGCGAGAAGTCGATGGCGTTCTCGAGCAGGTTGGTGATGGCGGCGCGAAGGATGAAGGCATCGCCGCACAGCGCCACCGGGTCCTCCGGAAGCTCCGGCTCGAGCTCGACGCCTGCGAGTTCGGCCATGGGCCGGGCCTGGTCGATGGCGCGCAGGGTGATTTCGCGGAGGTCGACCTCGCCGGCATCTTCGAGGCCGGTCCGGCCCTCGAGGGCGGAAAGTTCGAGCAGCCGGTTGAGCAGCCGGTCGGCGCGCAGTGTCTCGGCCCGGATGTTGTCCATGAACCGTCGCCGGTCCTCTTCCGGCATGTCCTCATCGAGCAATTCCGCCGCGCCCCGGATGGCGGCGAGCGGGCTCTTCATCTCGTGGGTGAGGTTCTGGACGTAGCGCTCCGCATACTTGCGGCCCTCGAGCGCCTCGCGCATCGACTCGAGCGCGCGGGCGAGGGTGTTGACCTCGCGGCCGGCTCCGAGCGGCGGAAGCGGGGGTCGTTTGCCCTGCTCGATGGCGTGGGCGTAGTCGGTCAGACGGCTGATCGGCCGATATTGCCAGATGAAGACGGCGGTGACGAAGCACAGGATGCCGCCGCCGATGAGCCCGGTGCCCCACCAGATCTCCGCGCGGCGGCGGCGGACGATGGGAAAGACGTCGGCCTGCGGCTTGGTGACGGTGAGGACGCCTGCCGGGTCGGCCGGGTCGCCGATCGGCGCCGCGACGTGCAGGACGGACGTGAGAGGGTCCTCCTTGTTGGTCCGGCTACTGCGGGCACCGTATTTCCCGTCGAGCGTGAGCACCACGTCCCGCATGTCGGAGAGGTCCCGGCCGACGCGGCGTCCGCGGTCGGAGTCGAAGATCACGATGCCCTCGGCGTCGGTGATGTAGCAGTCGATGCCGACATGACTCTTGAGGTGCTCGAAGATCCGGGCTTCGAACGCGCGGCCGTGCGCCTTGTCGAAGGCGTCGGCCAGTGGCCCGGGATCGAGATCCTCACCCACCATCGATGCCAGGACCTGGGCGGTGTCGATCATGACCTCCTCGGTGGCCTGATAGGTCCGTGGTTCCACCGCCTCGAGCTGCTGGCGCAGCAGGAAGTAGAAGCCCACGCCGATCACGAGGGCAATGGCGATCAGCGTGAGGCGGGTCAGGCGCATGGTTCGAAGTTCCAAGTGAGAAGGGCCAAGTTCCAAACGCTTCGCTCATTCCTGTGGCTCTTCATTGGCACTTGGAACTTTCCGACTTGGAACTTCGGGGCTGAGCCGCGTTACGGCACGTAGGCGTAGCCGAGGCCGCGGCGGGTCTGGATCAGTTCCTCGGTGCCGGGGCAAAGGGCGCGGAGCTTGGCCCGGATGGTCTTGATGTGGGCGTCGATCGTCCGGTCGGTCACCGCACCGGGATCCTCCCAGGCGTGGTCGAGAAGCTGGTCGCGGGTGAAGACCCGGTTGGGCCGGCGGAGAAAGACGAGCAGAAGCTTGTACTCGTGCGCGGTGAGGTCGAGTGCCTGCCCCTGGCAGAGGATCCGCATCGCGGACTCGTCGTGGGCGAGGGGGGAGTCGGAGTCGCCGGTGGGTTCATCGGACGGCCCGGACCGCTCTTCCCTGCCTTCGGAGCGGCGGAGGATGGCGCGGACGCGGGCGACGACCTCGCGTGGGCTGAAGGGCTTGGTGACGTAGTCGTCGCCGCCGATTTCCAGGCCGAGGACCCGGTCGAGTTCGCCGTCGCGGGCGGTCAGGAAAAGGATGGGAACCGCCGAGGTTTCGCGGAGCTGCTTGCAGACCTCGAGGCCGGTCATGTCGGGCAGGCCGATGTCGAGGATGACGAAGTCGAAGGGGTCGTCCGCGTGGAGCTTGAGCGCCCCGCCGCCGGTGAGGGAGTGCTCGACTTCGAAGCGCTCGGTCTTGAGGGCATAGACGAGGGTGTCGGCGATGGAGGGTTCGTCTTCGACAAGGAGGATGCGCATGGTGCCTGGTGGGTGGTGAAGGTGGGTGGAGTCTCCGGGGGGCGCGTGAAGGAAAGGTGAAGGGGGCGGGGAATTTCGGAGGAATCGGGTCGGCAGGCGAACAGGCTCGCCGCCGGCCACGCACCGGGATAACGTTTCCACGTGATCGAGACAACGCTGGACGACGGCACCGCGGTCCGGTTGCGCCGGTTGGGTCCGGACGACCGCGACGGTCTGGCCGAAGGCTACCGGTTGTTGTCGCCCGAGTCCCGCTATCAGCGGTTCTGGGTCCGGACCGGAGAAACCATCGGTGAAGGAATGCTCGACCGGATCCTGGGAAACGATCCGGTGAACCACGCGGTCTGGGCGGTGCTGGATCCGGCCCGGGAGTATCCCGGGGTCGGGGCCGGTAGCTGGTGGCGATCCCGGGAGGACCCGGATGAAGCGGAGTTTTCCTGTACGGTGCTCGATGCCGACCAGCGGCGGGGTGTCGGGACCCTCCTCCTTGCGGCGGCGTGGGTCGATGCGATGGCCGCGGGTGTGCGGCGGTTTGTCGGTTACACCATGCCGGAGAACGTGACGGCGGTTCGCTGGATGCGCGACACCGGCGCGGCGGCCGAATGGGACGGCTACAAGGTGATCTTCCGCTGGAATCTGGATGACTTGGAAAGCATCCCCCCGACGACGCCGGGCGTCGCCCTGGCCGGGCGCCTGGCGGAGCTGGCTGGTAGGGTGGCTGCGGTGGGCGGGGACTGATTTGTTTCGTCAGTCCGCACCCCGGCTGGTGGAATGCCTGCATGTCGGGAAAGCATTCACTGTCGGCGCGTCAGGTGAGGAGTCTGGTCGACGGCCGCGATCTGCAGGAATTGAAGCAGGCCCTGAGCCCTGATCCGTCCGACGCACTGCGTCTGCTGCCCGCCAGTGGCAAGGTCAGCCGGGAGCGCACGATCAAGTTGTGGGAGCGGATCGGGGCTCCGGAGACGCTGCGCCGCGAATTGCTCGGAGAGAGCGATCCGTCCGTCTATCAGGGGAACATCGAAAACTGCCTGGGCGAGGTTCGAATGCCCGTGGGGTTGGCCGGACCGTTGCGGGTGCACGGGCTTTGCGCGCAGGGCGATTACCTCGTTCCGCTGGCGACGACCGAGGCGGCCCTGGTGGCGTCCTACCACCGCGGCTGCGCCCTGATCGGTGAGGCCGGTGGCTGCACGGCGATGCTGCTTTACGAAACGGTGGGCCGTTCACCGGCATTCGCGTTCCGCACCCTGGCTGAGGCCGGGCAGTTCATTGCGTGGGTCGTGAGTCAGGTGGATCATTTCAAGAAGCTTGCCGCCGGCACGACGCGCCACGGCGAGATGATCGATCTCGGCGCGACCTTCGAAGGCAATCATGTGTATCTGACCTTCGAGTTTTCCACCGGCGATGCGTCGGGGCAGAACATGGTGACCCTGGCGACCCAGGCGGTGTGCGATGCGATCATGGCCGAGAGCCCGGTGAAGCCGGAGAGGATGTGGGTGGAGGGAAACCTGTCCGGCGACAAGAAGGCGTCGGCGAAATCCTTCACGACGACGCGGGGAAAGAAGGTGACCGCCGAGGTCAGGATCCCGTCGGCGCTGGTGGAAAAGCGCCTCCACACGACACCGGAGGAACTGGAGCGCTACTGGCGGGTGTCGGCGATGGGCGGTGTGCTGAGCGGGAGCTTCGGCGTGCAGGGCCACTTCGCGAACGGACTCGCCGCGTTGTATCTGGCGACTGGTCAGGATGTGGCCTGTGTGGCGGAATCGGCGGTGGGTGTGACCCGCTTCGAGGTCGGGGACGCCGGAGAACTTTACGCGGCGGTGACCTTGCCCGGCCTGATGATCGGCACCGTGGGCGGCGGCACCGGGCTGCCGACGCAACGGGCGTGCCTCGAGCTGATGGGGCTGGCCGGGGCCGGTCATGCCCGGGCGCTGGCCGAAGTGGCTGCCGGACTGATGCTGGCCGGGGAGTTGTCGATCATCGGTGCCATGGCGGCCGGTCATTTTTCGCGGGCCCATCGCAAGCTCGCCCGGGAGAGGAGCGTGGGGCAATAGGTCCCATGGGTCCGACAGGTCCAATGGGAGGAAGCCTGTAACATCGATAGAATCGATAATGACTTATGAAACTTCGATTTCATCGAGAACTCCGGAGGTGATAGCCTCTCATTCCATGCGATGGTGGATCTATCAGAAGGAGCGGTTTCCGTTGCTCGCGCACGGGCCGCTGATCCTGGTGTTCAGTGCCTGCGCGGTGTCGTATTCGGCGTTGCTTCGCGGCGGCGAGCCGCACTGGCCGGCGTATGCCGTGGCTTTCGGGGTGTGCCTGCTGTTCTTCCTCCAGTTGCGGATCGCGGACGAGTTCAAGGATGCCGGGGAGGATGCCCGCTGGCGTCCGTATCGCCCGGTGCCGCGCGGGCTGGTGAAACTGCGCGAGTTGGGGTGGGTGTTCGTGATGGCGGCGGTCGTGCAGCTCGGGTTGTCGCTGTTCTATGACTTCCGGCTTGGCTGGGTGCTGGCGATCGGGTGGGCCTACCTGGCCCTGATGAGTGTCGAGTTCTTCGCCCGCGATTGGCTGAAGGCGCGGCCGGTCGTTTACCTGCTCACCCACATGGGGATCATGCCGCTGGTGGACTTCTTTGCCACGGCCTGCGACTGGATGCCGCGTGGTGGTCCGCCGGCGGGACTGGGTCCTTTTCTCGCGGCGAGCTTCTTCAATGGGATCGTGATCGAGGTCGGGCGCAAGCTGCGCCAACCGGAGGACGAGGAGGAGGGCGTGGAAACCTACTCGGCCCTGTGGGGCCGCAAGCGGGGTCTCGCGGTCTGGATCGGGTGCCAGGGATTGACCCTCGTCTTTGCAACGGTCGCCGCCGCAAGGATCGGCTTCGCGTTGCCGGTGGCATCGACGCTGGCGGTCCTGATGGTCGTCTCGCTGGCGGTCGGGATCCGCTATGTGAAGGGCGGTTTGAAGGGGAGGGTGATCGAAGGACTGGCCGGCGCGTGGACGCTGGTGCTCTATGCGATGCTGGGTGTGGTTCCCATGGGGCTGAAGTGGTTCTAACGTTGGATGCGCAGGAGCATGAAAAACGATTTCAAAAGGCTCGGAGGAAAGGGGGCGGCGCTGCGCGAGTTGGAGCGGGCGGGTTTTCCGGTGCCGGGATGGGTGGCGGTGCTGCCGGGCGAGGCGGTGTCGTTGGAGGATGTCGCGGCACTTGGTGGCACGGAGTTTGCCGTTCGGTCATCGGCGCAGGGTGAAGACGGGGGCGAGCATTCGTTTGCGGGTCAGTTGGAGAGCTTTCTCCGGGTGCCACTGGAGGAGGTGACGGCGCGGGTCGAGGATGTGAGGGAGTCGGGCGCGAAGGCATCGGTGCGGAAGTATCAGGACGAGCGTGGCGTGACGGGAGAGCTGGAAACGGCGGTGATCGTGCAGCGGATGATTGAGGCGCGTTTTGCCGGGGTGGCCTTCAGCGCGAATCCGGTCGATGGGAGACGGCGGGTGACCGTCATCTCAGCGGTCGAAGGGACTGCGGAGCGTCTGGTGTCGGGAGAGGTCGACGGGGAGATGTGGTGTCACGATGGTGACTGGCGTGAGAAGGGAACGCTGCTGGATGATGAGACCGTGCGGTCGATCATCGATCTGGCACGGCGGTGTGAGGCCTTCTTCGGCCGTCCGCAGGACATCGAGTGGGCCGTCGATGGCGATGGAAAGCTGTGGCTGCTTCAGTCGCGGGCGATCACCACGCTCGGGGGGCTTCCCGATCCCGACGACGAACTTCAGATCTGGGACAACAGCAACATCGCCGAGAGTTATGGCGGGGTGACCTCAGCGTTGACCTTTTCGTTCGCGAGGCGGATCTACGAGCACGTCTATCGCGAGTTCTGCCGGATGATGAAGGTTCCCGGCCGTCGGATGGAGCGCGGGGATGCCGTCTTTTCCCGGATGCTCGGGATGATCGAGGGGCGGGTGTATTACAACCTCTTGAGCTGGTACCGGGTGCTGGCCCTGTTGCCCGGATTTTCGGTGAACCGGCGTTTCATGGAGCAGATGATGGGCGTGAAGGAGTCGCTGCCCGGGAACCTGACCGAGGCCATCGCCGCCGAGACGCGGGAAGGGAAGTTTGCGGACGGCATGGCCTTGGCAAGAACGCTGCTGGGATTGGTCTGGAGTCAGCTGACCCTGAAGCGCCGCATCGCGGAATTCCGCGAGCGCCTCGACGAGGCCCTGGGTGAGCCCGAAGTGCCGCATGCCCGGATGAGTGGTGATGAGTTGGTGGCGGAATACCGCCGGCTGGAGTCGAGCCTGCTCAAACGCTGGGACGCGCCGCTGGTGAACGATTTCCTGGCCATGATCTGCAACGGCGTGCTGCGCAAGATGTGTGCGAAGCGTCCCGGTGGCGAGGACCTGGCCAACGGGCTGATCGCGGATTGTGGAGAGATCATTTCGGCCGAGCCGGCGCGGAGGATTCGGGAGATGGGTGAGCTGGCGTCCAAGGTGGACGGCCTGGCGGAGATGCTGGCCGATCCCGGGGTGGAGTCGTGGGTCAAGCGCTCGAGGCTGCGGGAGTTGCCGGAGCTGGCGGAGGTCTTTGATCAGTACGTCGCGGACTTCGGGGACCGCTGCCTGGAAGAGCTGAAGCTGGAGAGCCCGACCCTGGAGGATGATCCCGGCAGTCTGCTTGCCTCGATCGGGGCGATGGCCCTGAGGGGCGGGGCGAGCGGTCGGGATGCGGCACCGGTCGAGGTGCCGCCCGGTTGGCTGTTTGGAAAGGTGCTGGCGGCCACCCGGGCCCGGGTGCGGGACCGGGAGAACCTGCGCTTCGAGAGGACCCGCTTGTTCGGCCGGGTGAGGCGGATCGTGCGCGAATTGGGCCGGCGCTTGCATGCGGACGGACAGTTGGCCGATCTCGCCGACGTGTTCCATCTCGAGCTGGAGGAATTGCTCGGTGCGTGGGAGGGAACCCGGACATCGGTGCCTCTGGGGGCATTGGCCGCGGCCCGGAAAGCCGAGTATTTCCGATGCCTGGAGGCGACGGCGCCGCCGGATCGTCTGGCCACGCGGGGTCCGCTGCATCGCTATCGAAGCTTCGAGGCAATGAGCCGGGCGGTGAAGCCTGATGGAGAAAACCTTCAGGGGGTGGGAGCCTGCCCGGGGGTGGTGCGGGGCCGCGTAAGGGTGGTGGAGGATCCGAGAAGTGCGCGACTCGAGGCGGGCGAGATTCTGGTGGCGCGGCAGACGGATCCGGGCTGGGTGGTGTTGTTTCCCCAGGCGGCGGGGTTGCTGGTCGAGCGGGGAAGCGTGCTCTCGCATTCGGCGATCGTGTCGCGCGAGCTGGGCCTGCCCTGCGTGGTGAGTCTGCCGGGGGTGATGGATTGGCTGGAGACGGGTCAGTGGGTGGAAATGGATGGGAGCAGTGGGCAGGTGGTGAAGGTGGAGGAGGACCAGGAATGAGCAGCGAGATCCAGCAGCGGGCGAAGTTCGAGCAGGTGCGCTACGGCCAGTGCTGGGAGGATGCGGCGATCCTGGTCGAGGCGCTGGAGCCGGCCGGCCGCCATTGCGTGAGCATCGGTTCGGCCGGTGACAACAGCTTCGCCCTGCTCGGAGCCGGAGCGAGTCGGGTGACGGCGGTGGAGATGAACCCGGCGCAGGTGGCGTGCATCGAACTACGGCGTGCGGCGTATCTGAATCTGCGGCACGGTGAGATGCTCGAGTTGCTCGGTGCCCGGCCATCCGGGCGACGGCGGACGCTGTTCGAGAAGGTCGCCGGGGACATGCCGGAGAAGGCGCGGAAGTTTTGGCGGAACCTGCCGGGATGGCTGGAGACGGGGGCGATCGGAGTCGGGAGGTTCGAGGGCTACTTCCGCTTGTTTCGAAGGCGGGCGCTGCCCTTCGCCCATACCCGTCGCCGGGTGCGGGAGCTGCTGGAGCCTCGGTCGCCGGACGATCGGGAACGATTCTACGAGCAGGTGTGGAACAACCGTCGCTGGCGCGGGATTTTCCAGGTGTTCTTCTCGCGTTTCGTGATGGGTCGCCTTGGCCGGGATCCGGAGTTCTTCCGCTACGTCGAGGGCTCGGTGGCGGACCGGATCCTCGAGAGGACCCGTCATGCACTGGTCGAGCTTGAGCCGGCGGCCAATCCCTATCTCTGGTGGATTCTCACCGGGGGCTTCGGTGAGGCACTGCCGGAGGCACTGCGGGAAGACCGCTTCGAGTCGATCGCCGATGCCTTGCGCGAGGGGCGCTTCGAGTGCTTCGAGGGCAGTCTCGAGGGATGGTTGGAGGAGGGCCGGAAGGCCGATGCGTTCAACCTGAGCGACATCTTCGAGTACATGAGCGAGGCGAACTGCGGGCGCTTGATGAAAGGGATCGCCGCCGCGTCGACGCCGGGCACCCGCTGGGCGTACTGGAACATGCTCGCGCCGAGATCGTCCCCGGCATCGTTGCACGACGGGGTGCGTCCGCTGGCCGATCTGGCGGAGGAACTCTTCCGACGGGATCAGGCGTTCTTCTACAGTCGCTTCATCGTGGAGGAGGTGGCCTCGTGAACCCCTTGCTGGGCATCGCGGGGGTGAGTGCGATTCTGGCAGCCCTGCTGTGGGCGGTGGGCAGCCTCGGCCGCAGGGCCGGCTGGTCGCCGGAGGTTTCGCGCAAGCTTGTCCACGGACTCATGGGCCTGGTGTGTCTGGCCTTTCCGTGGGTCTTCGACGAGGCATGGGCCGTCGGCGTGCTGGCGGCGGTGGCGACGCTCGGGTTGCTGCTGGTCAGGCTCCTGCCCGCGCTTCGTGGTGGCATCGGTGGTGCCTTGCACGGCATTGGCCGGGTGTCGTTGGGCGAGCTGTTCTTTGCGCCGGCGGTGGCTCTGGTCTTCGCCTTGTCCGGGGAGCAGGTCGGCTACTATCTTGCATCGGTGCTGGTGCTGACCCTGGCCGATGCGGCCGGTGCGCTGGCCGGAACGAAGTGGGGAGTCTCACGCTACGGCAGTGGCGCGGGGTGGAAGTCGGTCGAGGGATCCGCGGCCTTCCTTTTTCTGGCGATCGCCTGCGTCGCGGTGCCGTTGGTCGCTGATGGCCGCTTCGCGCCCGGGAAGGTGATGTGGATTTCGCTCACCGTCGGATTGCTGGCCACCATGGCGGAGGGGCTTTCCGACCGGGGGAGTGACAATCTGGTCCTGCCCTTGTGGGTGTTCTTCCTGCTGAGCCGTTTCGGTGAGTTGGGTGAGCCGGCCTTGATGATCCGGTGTGGCACGGTGGTCGGGTTGCTGGTTCTGGTCGTGGTGCTGGGAAAGCTCTCGACGCTCGACGGCGCGGCTCTGTTGGCGGCGGGACTTCTCGGTTACGGTTTGGCGGTATTCGGCGGGATCGGATTTCTGTTGCCGGCGCTGGGCGTCTTCGGCGTGCATCTCGCAACAACCTGGTGGCACGGCCTCGCCGGGGAACTGCGGCATGGGCGGGAGCCGGTCTTTGCCGTGGCCTTGGCGACCTTGCCATGGGCGGCCGCGAACTTGTGGGTTGGAGAAAGTACCGCCTTGCTGGGCTGCGCGCTGGGTGCCGCGGCCATGCTCTGGATCATGCATCTCGGGACCCGGCGCTACCTGGGCAGGGAGGGCGCCGGCTGGATGTGGGGAATCGTGAAGCTGTTGGTGGTTCTGGCACCGGTTGTCGTCTGGCTTGGTGTCGGCCGGAGCGGGTGGCTGGCGTTGGCGGGCGGCCTGCTGGCGTTGGTTTCCGGACGGGTTTTCTTCGAGTTTTGCGACCGGCTGGGTGGAGATCAATCGACCTTCCGATTGGCGCGGGGTGCTTTCGCGCTGGTGCCGTCGCTGGTGGCCTTGTGGATTGATGGATGATGAAAGTGGAGCGAATGAATCCGGGCCGGGCGGGTGCCGACGAAACGTGGATTGCCCATGATGGTGGCGGCGAGCGTGGACAGGCCGGACTGTGGTGGAGCGAGGTGCCGTCGATGCCGGGCGAAATGGTCGGTTGCATTGGAGGCTTCGAGGCGGTGGATCGTGAAGCGGCACAGGCACTGCTGACGGCTGCCTGTGACCGGCTGCGGGAGGTGGGCTGCTCCCGGGCGATCGGTCCGATGGATGGAAACACCTGGCGCCGCCATCGCTTCGTGGTCGAGCCCGGGGAACGACCGCCGTTCTTTCTCGAGCCATCGAATCCTCCGGACTGGCCGGGGTGGTGGCAGGACGAGGGCTTCTCGGTGCTCAGCCGGTATTCGTCGTCGCGGCTTGTGCTGGGCGAGGCAAAAGCCGGCATGGACCGGATCGAGCAACGCCTCGCCGACCGGGGAGTGCGTGTGAGGGAGCTGGATCCGGCACGCTTCGAGGATGAGCTGCGGCTGATTCATCGGCTTTCACTGGAAAGCTTCGCCGGAAACTTCCTCTACACCCCGCTGGCGGAGCCCGAGTTTGTGGCGATGTATGCGAAGGTGCGCGAACTGGTGCGGCCCGGGCTGGTCTGGCTGGCGGAGGACGAGGATGGATTGGCGGGATTCGTCTTCAGCGTGCCGGACGCGCTGGCGATGCAGCGCGGCGAGCCCCCTGACCTGATCGTGAAGACGCTGGCAGTGAAGCGGGACCGCCGGACGGCGGGACTCGGGAGCCTCCTGGTCGACCGGGTCCAGAGTGCGGGGCTTCAGGCTGGCTTTACTCATGCCATCCACGCCCTGCAGCACGAGGCCAACACCTCGTTGCGGATCACCGGTCGTTTCGGGGGCTCGGTGATGCGGCGCTACGCCTTGTTGTCGAAACCACTATGAATCTCGTAGAAAAACTCGGGGCTCAGGCGGAGCTGGATCCGGAGCGATGGGCGCTGGTGGACGGGGGCGGGCGGGCGGTGTCCTTCGGCGGCCTGTGGAAGAGCGTCCGCCGGGTTGCGGCCGAGTTGGATCGGGCGGGGCTCGGTCCGGGTGACCGGGTGCTCGTGTTTCATCCGGTGGCGATCGAGTTGTATGAATTCCTTCTCGGGTGTTTCCACGCGGGAGTGGCGGTGGTGCTGGCAGACCCCTCGGGCGGGCGCGGATTCCTGGAGCAGGTTTGCGAGCGGGTGCGGCCCGAGGCTTTTTTCGGAAGCCGCAAGGCGCACCTGCTGCGGTGGACGATCGGGTCGCTGCGGCGGATTCCGCACGGCATGCATCCGCGGGGATGGTGGCCGGCATCGCGACCCGTGATGAACGGCACCCGGGAGGCCGGGCTTTTCGAGGTGCAGGCCGAGCATCCGGCCCTGATCACCTTTACCAGCGGCAGCACCGGTGAGCCGAAGGGAGCGGTGCGGACGCACGGGTTCCTGCTGGCGCAGCATCAGGCACTGAGCGCGGCCCTTGAGTTGGTGCCGGGCGAGCGCGACCTGGTGACCTTGCCGGTCTTTGCCCTGGCCAATCTGGCGAGCGGGGTGACCAGCGTGCTGGCCGATGCCGATCTCGGGCGTCCGGGCGAGGCGGATCCCGGGCGGATCGTCGCCCAGTGCCGGCGTTGGGAGGTGGAACGCGCGACGGCGGCCCCGGCCTTTTTCGAGGCCCTCCTTGCCGGCGGCGAGGCAGGCACCCTGCGAAAGGTATTCACCGGAGGCGCCCCGGTGCTTCCCGATCTGATCCGGCGTCTCCGGGAGGTGGGGATCGAAGCAACGGCGGTTTACGGTTCGACCGAAGCCGAGCCGGTCGCGGAATTTCCTTCCAAGGGGTGGACGCCCGAGGTGCTTGAGAAGATCAAGGCAGGGCGGGGGCTTCCCGCCGGGAGACCGGTCCTGGAGGTGGCCGTTCTTCCGGATCGTTTCGGGGAGCCGGTGGAGGCGATGACTGCCGACGCTTTCGAGGCGCAGCGTTTGGCCGTGGGCGAGATCGGAGAGATCGTGGTGGCCGGGCCGCAGGTTCTTACGGGATATCTGGATGGCCGCGACGACGACGAAACCAAGATCCGGGTGGGCGACCGGGTCTGGCATCGGACCGGCGATGCCGGTTGGCTCGATGCCGGCGGAGGACTCTGGCTGGTCGGGCGCTGCACGGCGAAACTGGGCGAACGCTATCCCCTGCAAATCGAGGCTGCCCTGCGCTTGCGTTTTCCGGAGCGGAGAACCGCGGCGCTGGAAGTCGCCGACGAGGTGGTGCTGGTGGTCGAGGGCGAGGCGGATCCGGAGTTTGAGAGAGCGGCGCGGGAGCTGGGCTGTTCACAGGTGAGGTCCGTGGACCTGCTGCCGATGGACCGGCGCCATCAGTCGAAAATCGACTATCCCAAATTGAAGGAGATGGTCGGTTCGTGAGGGTTGACGGACCCCGTGCCAAGCCGCGGCGAGGTAATGCGGCAGGATGCCGGAGCTGCCAGAGGAATCAGCGGTTGCCGGGAAATGGCTCCGCGGTGAGGCGGAGGTGGACCTCGGAGCTTGAAACCGGCGGCCGGGCGGGACGACTGAGCCCGAAGGCAAGTCCCGTGATCACGAGCAGGAGCAGATGGGCGATGAGCCATGCGCGCGTAAGGCGGGGTCGTGGCTGATGCAGTCGCTCCATCCGTCTGCCAAGCGTTGACCCGGCCATGGCGGCGACCAGGGGCGTGGCGCGTGTCTGGGCCAGGTCGCAAAGCAGGTGGGCGTAGCGATCAGGGCGTGCACCCGTGGCGAGAACCGCGGCGTCGCAGGCGAGTTCGGCCTGGTAGGCATGGTGCCGCGCGAGCCACCAGACGAGCGGGTTGAACCAGTGGAGGGCGCACGCGAGGACGCCGAGCAGGCGCCAGAGAGGGTCGCGGCGGTGGTGGTGGGCGATCTCGTGGGCGAGCACCATTTTCCGATGCGCGGGCTGCAGGGCGGACCAGTGGGGCGGCACGAGGACCACGGGGCGGATCACGCCGGCGGCGCAAGGACTCGTGATTTCGTCGAGCATGCGGATTTCGATCCGGCGGCCCTTCGGGGTGAGGCATTGATCGACCGGACGCGACTTTCCGATCAAGTGGCGGAGTCGTCGGGTCGCGCAGAGCAGCCGGACAAGTCCGACGGTCATGCCGGCCGGCAGCAGCCAGGCGACGAAGAAAGCCGGAGCGCCGGGACGGGCTTGCTCGCTGGCGGGCAGCACCGTCCACCCGGGGAGCAGGGAAAGGAAGGGCAGGGCAACCAGGAGCAGCAGGGCGGCGGCGCTGAGCCGATCGGTCCCGAAGGCGTCGCGGCGTCCCACCAGCAGGACGGCGAACGTGGCGACGACGGAAAAGGCGAAGGCGGCGGGCAGCACGGTGCTCATGCCGGGGCGGGGCGATTCAGGATTTTCGGGTGTTGATGAGCTTGCGGATGCGGTCGATCTCCTCGTCGTTGAGTTGCGGGTCGGCGGGGTCGAGCAGTGCCGCGACGAGTTTCTCGGGGCTGTCGTCGAAGAAGGTACCCAGCAAGCGTCGCAGGGCGGAGCGTTTGGCCTTCTTTTCCGAAACCGCCGGACGGTAGAGGTAGCGGCGCGACTCCTTGCGGTGGCGGATGAGGCCCTTCTCGGTCATGACGGCCAGCAGTGCACGAACCGCGGAGTAGCTGGGGGGAGAGGGCATGACGCGGCGGATGTCGTGCGCCGACGCTTCGCCCGCGCGATAGAGCGCGTCCATGATCTCCCTCTCCCGCCGCGACAGGCCGTCACCCATGCGCGTATTCTCCCCCGCTTCTTCCCGCCCGCCGCCGAGATCTCCCGTTTTCCCCATGCGATCGGACCCTACTCGCTCCCCTTCGCCGAACGCAAGCCATTGCTGCTAAAAAAACAGCATTTGGCGTTGACCTTCGCCTCCTGAAGTGCTGTTTTCTTAGCAGCAATGAAACAGCACCGAAAGCGAATGTCGACCGAGAGCTCTGCCTCTGCAGAAGGGAGTCCGGGGAGGGTTGCAGGAATGGGAAACGGCCGGAACGGGGGCCGGAATGGGCCGCTCCGCCTCGCAGGCCTCGGCTTCACCGGGCGGAACGGGGGCCGGAACGGGGGCCGGAACGGGGGCCGGAATGGGGAACGAGGAGGGGAGCCGGGCGGGGAGCAGCGCGGGGAACGAAACGGGGAATGGCGCGATGAGTCGATGGTGGGGTGGGAGTGGAAAGGGCCGATGAGTCTTCTTGCCGGTCGTCTCCGCTTCGTGCTTCTGGCCCTTCCGGCGCTCTGGTGGAGTTCGTGCGCGACGGGTCCCGAGGGGGCGATGCCTTCAGTGTCGCCCGAAGCACCGCTGGCATCCGACGCCGTGATGCCGCTGAACGCGCCGATGCCCCCAGCGGAAGAGCGCCCCGGGCTGGCGACGAAGTACGGCGACGAGTTGCGCGACCCGATGGTCCGGCGGAGCTTCGTGAGGGCATCAAAGCAGCCAGTCGGGACGGACCGTATTTACTACAATGATCGTAGCGGAATCGAGGCGATGACCTCCCACCCCTACAAGACCGGCGGAACGCGTCAGGCCGCCGGGGGAATGGTGGAGTGGGGGATCAAGAGCGGATTCGGATACGCGACCTGCTACGAGTCGGGAGGAAAGCGCTTCGTGGTGGGTTCGCCTGGAAAGGCCTATTCAATCGTGGTGAAAAACCGTTGTCGCAGCCGGGTCGAGGTGGTCTTGAGCGTGGACGGGCTCGACGTGATGGACGGCAAGCCGGCGTCTTTCGCCAAGCGCGGCTACCTGATTGCGCCGGGTGATACGCTGGAGGTGAAGGGCTGGCGGAGCGGTTGGGATACGGTGGCCCGTTTCGAGTTCTCCAGCGTCGGGGCGTCCTACGCGAATCGACGTCATGGCGATACCCGGAATGTCGGCGTGATCGGACTGGCGGTGTTCGGAGAGAAGGGGGCCGATCCTTGGAAGTGGATGCCGGACGAGGTTGAGAGACGTGAGAGCGCGACACCGTTCGCCACGGCACCATGAACCTGCAATGGACCGTTGCAGAAGGGTCCGGAGCCAGGGGGCCGATGGATCCTCTTCAAGCCCCGAACGGGGCCTCGGCACTTGGCCCTGATCTTTATACACATCTCTCATCGGAAGGCTCCGTTACCTGTTGATCGTTAGTTATTTGAAATAATCGAATTCAAATCTGTACTTTTTTTTTAGGACTTCCCCAGAATCGGGTTGCGGCTGATGCCGTCGTCCGAATGTCCGAGAATATTGCCGATGAATTCAAGGGTGCCGATCTCAAGGATGGGCGGCTTCAAGAGCGCCTGCTGAAAGTCGTCTCCGCCCTTGCCGATGCCCCCGCCGCGAGCATCAGCGCTGCTTGCGGAGGTTGGGCGGAGATTGTCGGCGCACTCCGGCTGTTGCATTGCGACAAGGCGACGCCGGAGTCCCTGCTCGGCCCTCATCGGGAAGCCGTGACCCGCCGCTGCGCCGATCATGCATGCCTGATCGTCTCCCAAGATACCACCGAGTTGGATTTCACCCACATGGAGGCCACCGAAGGACTCGGCCCGCTCAACAGCGAGCAGCGTCGTGGCTTTTTCATGCACTCGCTCCATGTCGGATCCGAGCAAGGCCTGCCTCTGGGCATCCTCGATGCGGCAATCAACATCCGTGACGACGAGCATTTCCGCATCAATTCCAAGCGCAAGAAGCGCCCTATTGAGGAGAAGGAGAGTTACCGCTGGCTGGCGGGATACCGCAAGACCTGCGAACTGGCGCGCGCCCTGCCCGAAGGGCGCGAGGTTTTCTCGGTGAGCGACCGGGAAGGAGACATCCACGAAGTCTTCGAGGCGCGGCGCGAGGCCGCCGCGGCGGGCGGCGCGGCCGCCCACTGGCTGATCCGGGCCAATCAGGATCGGGCTCTGGTCGAGGTTGAAGGTGCCGGTCCGGCAAGGCTTTTCGCCGCCCTCGAGGCCGCCCCGGTCCTCGGTCATGTCGAGTTCGAAATCAGCGCGAAGATGTCGCGCGTGACCAAGAAGAAGGGTTCGCGGGTCTCCAACCCGCGGACCGCGAGGAGGGTGCGCCAGACCCTCCGCATGATGAAGATCACTCCTCGCCCGCCTCAACGACCCGGCGGAGGAAAGGTCGCGCCGGTGACTTTCTGGGCGATTCTTGCCGAAGAAGAGAACCCGCCGGAAGGACAGGATCCGCTCCGTTGGTTGCTGCTGACGAGCAAGCCGGTTGAGTCCTTCGAGGATGCCTGCCGGATGGTGAGGATCTATCTCCGGCGCTGGGATATCGAGGTTTTCCACCGGGTGCTCAAGACCGGGTGCCGTGTCGAGCGCATCCAGCTCAAGCAGGCCGATGCGTTGATCAGGGCATTGATGATCTACGTGGTGATCGCCTGGCGGATCCTTTACCTGACTCATCTGGGACGGCGTTGTCCGGAATTGCCGTGTGGCAGTGTGTTTGCTGAAGCGGAATGGAAGTCCGCGTGCGCGGTGGTCAAGCGCGACCCGCAAGCCGGGGAGCCGACCCTCGGGGAATTCATCGGCATCGTTGGGAAGCTTGGTGGCCACCCGGGGCGGAAGGGCGACGGTCCTCCCGGGCCGCAGAGAATCTGGGTCGGAATGGGACGGATAAGCGACTTCGCCTTGGCCTGGGAGACGATCCACGGGCGATGAGGGAGGGGGTCGGGGGCTGGCGGTCTTTGCAGACCGTCCGGTTTGGCGTGCCCGGATTGCAGGGCCGCGCCCCGGCCGCGGGAGAGGTGGATGGGCTGGAGGAGGCTCCAACCAGGACCACTTCCGAGTCCGCAAAAATTTACGACATTCTCCATCAACGGATCAACGAGATGTGTGTAAAGATCAGGGCCCGGGCAGGGGCTCGTCGGGGATCTCCTGCTCCGGGGTCTCCATCTCGCCGCGGGTGATCAGACACTGGGGCTGGAGTTGGTGGATCTGATCGCGGATGGCGGCGTTGTCGAAGGCGTCGAGGAAGGCGACATCGATGGGGCCGTAATGGGTGAACAGCTCCTGGATCTGCTTTTGGTTGTGGGCCAGCAGGCCGGGGTTGTTCGAAATGTCGGCGTAATCGGCCTTGCGCCGGATCACATGGCCCTGTTGGTGGAGGAACCAGAAGTCCTCGGGTGAAAAGTAGAAGCCGACTTTCATGCCGTGCTTGCGGCAGGCTTCCACATAGGGCTTGAGCAGGTCTTTTTTTTAGGGGGTGTTGACGATGGAAAAACCGGTGGTCTTGGTCGGCCACAGGCAGAAGCCGCTGTGGTGCTTGGTGCCCAGCACCAGGTATTTGAAGCCGCAGAGCTTCGCCAACTTGACCCACTGCTCGGGATCGTAGTGCGTGGGCTTGAAGTACTGCGGGAGCTCCTTGAAGTAACGCTCCACGTAGTCGTCGGAGGCCCCGACCAGGCTGTGGGAAATCACGCTGCCGAGTTCGGCATCGAGGCTCCAGTGGATGAACATGCCGACTCCCCAGTCCATGAATTCCTGCTCGCGGGCGGGATCGTTGCGGAGATCGCCGAGCGGCTGGGGCGGGACTCCCGGGGATGCGCCTGTGAGCGCCAGCGCAAGGCAAAGGGTGATGCTCAACAATCGTGATGTCTGCATGGCGTGTCTGTTTTAGCTCCAGGCCCGGCAATCACAAGCCTTGGCGGAAGGGGAGATGTCAGGCGGGCTCCCCGGGGAAGCGCAAGCCGGGTCAAGCGGGATGCGTGATTCCTCTGGATTCCTGGGTTGGATCTCATTGCAGTCGGGCCGGTGGTGGCTGCAGGCGCTGATTGTCGTATCGGTGCGAACGCGCATTTTTCATTGCATTGCTCATTGCCGACCACACCTCAAATCCACTATGTCTGTTGCCATGCGGAAGCTGCAGATTCTCACCGCCTCCGAGCAAGTGGCGGCCCACCTTCGTCAGGAAATCCTGCGTGGCATCTGGACGGGGACGATGCCGGGTGAGGACCGTCTGGTGGCCCGGCTCGGGGTCGGCCGCGACACCCTCAAGACCGCGGTCAAGTTGCTCGAGCAGGAAGGATGGCTGGTGCCACAGGGCAAGGGCCGGCGGCGACTCATTGTGTTGCCGGAAAGTGCCGCCACTCCACAGCTTCGGATCAGCATCCTCGCCTACGAGAAAGCCGATCGGCAGAGCATTCACGGCGAAGGCCTGCTACACGCGCTCCAAGAGGAAGGTCACGCGGTCCACTTCGCCGAGAAAGACCTGCACGATTTGAAAATGGACCCGAGACGGGTCGCCAGATTTGTGGGGGATCACCCAGCCGATGCGTGGGTGATCATCGCGGGGTCCTCAGCGGTGCTTCAGTGGTTCAGCGAGCAACCCTTTCCGTCCTTTGCGATTTTCGGGCGCTCCTCAGGCCTCAACATGGCCGGAGCCAGCCCCCGCAAGTCGCCCGCCATGATCGAGGGCCTGCGTCGTTTGGTCGAACTCGGCCACCGGCGGATCGTGCTGCTGGTGCGCGAAGAGCGCCGCAAACCCCACCCCGCCTTGGCCGAGGCGGAGTTCCTCGAGGAAATGGAACGCCTCGGCCTGCCCACTGGGCCCTACAATTTTCCGGATTGGGAGGACAGCAAGGATGGCTTCCTCCGCTGCCTCGACAGGCTGTTCGAACACACGCCCCCCACCGCGCTCTTCATCATCGAACCCAAACTCTACACCGCCGCCTTGCAGCACCTCGCCCAACGGGGCATCGCCGCGCCCCGGGATGTCTCACTGGTCTGTGACGAACTCGCACCCAGCTTTGAGTGGTGTGAGCCTTCAGTCTCCCACATCCGTTGGAAGTATGCTCCGCTGCTGCGCCGGGTGGCCAAATGGGCGTCACACGTCGCCCGCGGCAAACCGGACACCCGACTGAGCTACTTCAGCGCGAAGTTTATCGAGGGCGGAAGCATCGGGCCGGTGCCGAAAGGCAAGTGAGCGAGGCGGGTCCGATGGGGTAGGGAAGCTCTAAGAGATCCTGCCGGGAAAAGTTTCAGGACAAATCGGCCAGAGCCGCCGTGACGCATTGCTTCACCTCGGTCCATGTCGGCCCTGCCGGTGCCACTGGATCGGGTTCGCCCTCGGCGTCCTCGAACCACGCCAGGCTTCGAGCCGCCACGAAGCGATCGGTATTCGAATACTTGCGCTCGAAGAGGTCCAGCGCCTCCTCGAGGCCCCTTTCCTCGAGTATCCGGACCAAATCAAAGAAGTCCTTCTTCGATCCCCGGTTCGCGATGGCGTTGAGCTTCATTGCGGTGACGTCGGCGAGTGACAGCAAGCGGACTGCGCCAACCTGTTCCACCGGTTCAAGAAGTGGGTATCGATGCTGCAGGAACTCGATCTTGACCCCGCCACACTCAAGCGTGAGCGATCCCGACGACCGGCCAAGCACCATCGGCTCGTGCGGGAACGCGGCATCGAGAAGAAGGGCTTCCGGGGCGAACTCCTCCGTCGTGAAGAAATCGAGATCGACGGAGATCCGGTGGCCGAACCGGAGGGCGAGAGAAGTGCCTCCACCCAAGGCGAAGGTCTTCAGGAACGGCTCCGGCGCGAGCGTTTCCAGCAAGTCCCCGACCGCCTCCGGAACCGATTCGAAACGGAGCATGTCAGCAGGGATCCGAGGACGAAAGATAGGCACTCGCAAAGGCGGCAGCCCTGGGGTCAAGCGATCGAAGGCCCGAAGCAATCTCCGCGAGGCGAGGGCGACCGTAGGTCTCGACAAGGATCTTCCAGTCCCTCCAGCGGCCGTGTTCGAGCACCCGCTTGACCAGCCAGGCGGCGTGCCGCTCCAGATCGATCGCGGCCGGGTCGGTGTCCCAGAAGAGATGCCGAGAGAGTGGAAGCATGAAGCGATTCAACCATGGCACTCGCCGGAACTCAAGGCGCTGCATGCGTGCGGTCCGGCCTGAGGACGGTGCGGGGCTCGGCTGCCGGAGTTCTCTGCCCGGCCGGTTCATGCGCGAGGGGGCTCACGCGTCTCCTTGGCTTCCGAGTCAGACAGGAGTGTCTGCCCTCCCCTCAATCCACCGGCGGAACGCCCTCGTCGTAGACGTCGGTGGCGCCGGGGCCGGCATTGTCGGGCTCGAAGACGGATTCGGACGTGCCTTCATGCGTGCGCTTCAGCCGCAGCTCGCGGGGCTCGAAGCCGCGGACGTTGGCGGTGACGATGATCTCGCCCGGTTCGCGTTCCTCGTTCTTTTTGATCACGTCCTCGCCGGTCGTTGCCGTGAGGATCACACGGGCGAGGCCGTTGAAAGTCTTCACCGTGCGCGACTGGAACGGGTGGTGGCTGAGCGGATCACCGTTGTGGACGCCGAGGATGCGGGCGGGACCCTGGATGCGGATCGCAACCCAGCGCTCGCCCTTGGGATCGAAGTTCCCCTCGGCGTCCTCGACGCGCAGCGTGAGGTAGGCGAGCTCGCGCTTGCGGGGGTCGAGTTCGGTTTGGTCGGTTTCTAAGGCAAACTGCGCCGGAGGTCCGGCGGTGCGGATGGTGGTCGTGGCGATCTCGTCGCCATTCTTGCGGGCGACGGCCCTCAGTTCGCCGGGAGCGTAGGGGACCATCCACTCGAGGTGGTAGGGGTTTTCCTCGCCGAACTTCCGGATGCCCTGCGACTCGCCATTCAGGAAAAGCTCGGCCTCGTCGCCCGTGGTGTAGGCATGCACCGGAATCACGGTGCCTTCCTTGCCCGGCCAGTTCCAGTGGGGGAGGATGTGGATCATCGGCTGGTCGGTCCACTGGCTCTGGTAGAAGTAATAGGTGTCCTTGGGAAAGTTGCAGAGGTCGATGATGCCGAAATTGCCGAGCACCCGCGGCCAGCCGCCCGACTCGCCGATGTAGTCGAAGCCGGTCCAACGGAACTCGCCGAGGACGTAGGGCAGGGTCTTCGTCAGGTGCCACGAGTCGCGGGCATTGATGCGCACGCCGGCGTTGTCGTAGGACGACTCATACCAGGCGTCGGTCTCGGGAAAGACCTCGGTTTCGGTCAGGTTGGGCGTCTGGTGTTCCTTCTCCCGGTAGTTGGTGTGGGTGCGGTACTCGCCGCGGGTCTGAAGCGAGTGCGGCACCTCGGAGGCGTAGATAATGCGGTCGGGGAAGCGCTCGTGGTCCTTCTCGTAGAGGAAGCAGGAGCCGCCACCGCCGTTGTAGCCGACGATGTCGAGGTGATCAAGGAAGCCGGTCTCGTTGGCGGTGTGGATGTGGTTGATGCCGGCGGTGATGGGACGGGTGGGATCGGTCTTCCTGGCGAGGGTGACGACTTTCTGCACCGTTTCGAGTTCTCCGTATTTCTGGGCCTCGGGCACCTCGTTGGCGATGCTCCACATGATCACGCAGGGGTGGTTGCGGTCGCGCCTGAGGTGATCGACGAGGTCGCATTCCCACCACTCGGTGAAGTAGCGGTTGTAGCCGTTGCGCGCCTTGCCGCGGTCGTTCGGGCTGGAGACGAGTTGGCCGTCCTCGAAGTTCCAGCCGCGCCGCCACTCGTCGAAGGTTTCGTCGATGACGAGGAAGCCCATCTCGTCGGCCATCCGCATGAACTCCGGCGAGTGCGGGTAGTGGGCGGTGCGCAGGGCGTTGACCCCCATGTCCTTGAGCATCTCCATGCGGCGACGGAGGGCCTCGTCCCACAGTGCGGTGCCGAGCGGGCCGAGGTCCTGGTGGTTGCACATGCCGCGCATGATGACGGGCTCGCCGTTCACGAAGAGGCCCTTTTCGCGGTCGAAGCGCAGCGTGCGGACACCGAGCGGGCTGTGGTGGATGTCGTGCACCTTGTTCCCGGTCTTCAAGGTCGTGCGAACCGTGTAGAGGTTGGGTGCGTCGGGTGACCAGAGTCGGGGCCGGGGCAGTGACAGCGTCTGAGTGGTAGTCGTCCGCTTGGCACCTTTCACCAGCAGCTGCTGGGTGTCGGTCGCGACCACTTCGCCATCGGCCGAGAGGATTTCCTGAGTGAGACCCATCCGGCGGTCGCCGGGCGGGCCCTTGTCGATGGTGGTATCGATCGCGACCGTGGCGACCTCGTCGGTGACCTCCGGGGTGCGGACGTAGGTGCCCCAGTGGTCGACCCGGATCGGATCGGTATGGGTCAGCCAGACGTGGCGGTAGATGCCCGCGCCGCCATACCAGCGGGCGGAGGGCTGGAGAGAGTCGTCGACTCTCACGGCGATCACGTTGCGGCCGCCGAAGTCGATGTGCGGGGTCAGCTCATACTGGACGCCGATGTAGCCGTAGGGACGTTTGCCGAGACGCTGGCCGTTGATCCAGACCTCGCCGTTCATGTAGATGCCGTCGAACTCGATGAACAGTCGCCGCCCTTCGAGATCGGCAGGCACCTTGAAGGCCTTGCGGTACCAGCCGATGCCGGCGGGGAGGTAGCCGCCCGGGGCACCGGCTGGGGCGTCGGGATCAAAGGGGCCCTCGACGCTCCAGTCGTGGGGCAGGTCGAGCTGGCGCCAGTCCGAAGCATCGAAGTCCGCTTGCTCGGCGCCTTCCAGGTCGCCCTTGAAGAAGGACCAGCCGGGATCGAAGCATTCGCGACTGCGGGTGGTGTCGGCGGCGGCGATGCTTGCGAAGACGAGCAGGGCGGCGAAGAGGGAGTGGAGCGGGGACATCATGAGCTTGGAACTGACAGGAGCGCCGCCGGGACGGATCCGCCGGACGCCGCCCCTATTACATGAGCAGGAGACGCGGGCATTCGCAAAATCGAAGAAAATCCCCGCCGCCGCGGGCTGGGCAGAGCACCGGATCTCAGAGGGCGCTCTTGCGGATCACGAGTTGCCTTTCAACCCCGGGCTCGAGCGTCAGCTCGAGGCCTTCGATGAGGCTGGTGCCGGGGTGGGTCGCCTGTTGTCCGGTGGCGGGGTCCTCGACGACGTAGCGGGCATCCGGTTCGACCGTGAACCACTCGGGCATGGTGTTCATGCGCGGCCAGTCCTTTGAAAAGCCCATCCCGAGGCGGTGGCGGGGCTTGTCGAAGACCAGCCGTCCGGTCCATGCCTTGTCGGACTTCACCACCACGGTCAGGCCATCCTCCTGCTGGCTCGCGCCGAGTTGCAGTCCCTGCTGCCACGGGTGGGCGGTGGTGCCGCGGGTGTGCATCATGGCATGCTGCAGGACGGTGCGGACGCCGTTCGACTCGAGCTTCATGGTGCCCCAGAGGTGATCCTCGTCCGCGACCTTCACGAGATGCTTCGCGCTCTGGTCGTCGGCCCAGGCGATCGCCTCGGGAACCGGCAGGCGGTTTATCAGGTAGAGACCGCCTTCGATCGAGTCGGCGAAGCCGTCGATGGAGTTCCCCTCCCAGCGGTAGTCCTGATAAAGGGGCTTGGAAAGGTTTGCGAGGGTCCGCTCGACGGCCGGCTGATAGATTGTCTCGCCGGTGGCCATGTCGAAGCACAGGTAGGCGACGTAGTTGTAGCCCCAGCCGTCGCTCAACGGCCCCTTCTTCTGGTCGAGGGCGTTGAACATCATGCCGTCCTCGTTGGTGCCGCGCTCGAGGATCTCGTCGAACATGCGGCGGAGGTGGGGCCGGTAGGCGGCCGCCTTTTCCGGGCGGTGGACCGTTTCGACCGCGAACAGCAGCCCGAGCCCGCCGATGATCTCGCAGCCGTGGTCGCGCAGACGGGTGGGCAGGAAGTCGCCACCGAGCAGGTAGTGGTCGGCAAGGCGCTCGGCCCAGTCGAGGTATTTCACCTCACCGGTCGCGGTGAAGAGCCGGACGAGTGCCTGGATCTGCTCGCCGTTGGCCTCGAGGTTCCCGGTGGGGATCTTACCGTAATCGGTGTCGACGTCGGCGTGCTTCCAGATGTCGTCTTCGATGGCCCGCATCCGCTCGAACCACGGGTTGTCCCGGCCGGCGACCTCGACGATCGCGATCAGACCGTCCTTCACGTATTCCGAGGCGGCGAAGATCAGGTCGTCCTTGCTGCGGATTTGCTTTTCAAGCGTCGCGGGGTTCACCGCGGTCGGGATGCGGTCGAGGTGGTTGCAGATCCGCTGCTCGGCCTCGAGGACGCCGAGGATGGGTCCGTCGATCTTTTCGCGGTCGGTGTACCACGCCGCCCAGAAGAGGAAGGGGTAGGTGTCGGCGGCCGCGTCGTCGTAGTTCCACAGCGACGACCGGTAGCGGCCGCTGCCGGAGGTGTGGGAGATGTAGAGCCCGGTCTTCGGGTCGATCTTCGGCAGCGCCTTCTCGTGGAGCCAGCACTGGACCTTGCTCAGCGAGCGCCCGGCGATCTCTGCCGAGGCGCGGGCCCGGGCGATGGCATCGTCGGGCGTCGCGGGTGGAGTCGATGGCCCGGCGAGGGCAGATGAGGCGCAGGCAAAAAGGAGCAAGGGGATGGTCCGGGCAGTCATGGTGCTGGCATGGCTACGCCACCGGGCCGCCGGATCCTTCGGAACTCAACGTTCGCCCTTCTTCCGAGCGGCTGTCTTCTGGCGCCAGTAGGGGTTGATGTCGTAGCGGGACTTGTCCGCGAGCGGGGCTGGCTTCGTCGGGCGTGCCTGCGACAAGGCCTTTTTGAGGGCCTCCGAGGCGGGCCGGTCGGCGAGGTTGGTCCATTCGTTCGGATCGTTGCGCAGGTCGTAGAGTTCCTCCGAGCCGTCCTCGTAGACGATGTAGCGGTGGGATCGGTTGCGGATCGAGACGTTCCCGGCTCCGTAGGAGGTCACGGCGAGGTGGGGCCAGTCGGCTTCCGGATCTTCCAGCAGCGGGACGAGGCTGTGGCCGTCGTTTTGCGGATTCGGTGGCAGTCCGCACAGCTCGAGCAGCGTCGGGTAGAGATCGAGGAGCTGGACCGGAGCGTCGCAGCGCCGCCTGCCCGCGATGCCGGGAGCCCGGATGATGAGCGGCACATGCGTGTCGCGCTCCCAGATCGCCTGCTTGGCGAAGCGGTTCTTCTCACCGAGGTGGTAGCCGTGGTCCGACCACAGGACGACGACCGTGCGGTCCGCCCGTCCGCTTTCCTCAAGGGCGTCCAGAACCTTGCCGACCTGGGCGTCGACGAAGGTCACGCAGGCGAGGTAGGCTTGGAGCATGGCTTTCCATTCTCCGTGGGCGATTGCCCATTCGGTGGTGGGCATCATCGGGACCTCGGCCACTTTCCTCGCCATGGCCGGGACGTCGTCCATGTCATCGGCACGATAGGGAGGAGTTTCGATGTCGGCGACTGGATGCTTCGCGAACCATTTCGCCGGCACATACCAGGGCACGTGCGGGCGCACGAAGCCGGCGGCGAGAAACAGCGGTTGGTTGCGATCCGATCGGAGCTGGGCCATGGCGTAGGCCGCCGTCTTGAAATCCGGCATCTGGGCGTCGCGCTCGGGGTAGGCGGCCCAGTCGGTCTGGGTGTTTCTCTCGAGCCCCATCGCCTTCGGGTCCCACTTGAAGCGCTTCTTCGGCTTTGGGCCCATGTTGGTGCCGTGTCCGAATTCGTCGAAGGTGCGTGCCGCGTCGCCCTTGTGGTAGATCTTGCCGGCGCCGCGGGTCGTGTAGCCGTGGTTCTCGAAGTAGTCGGGGAGGAACACGGCCCGGCGGGTTGCCGGGTTGGCGTTGCGGATGTCGCGATCGTCGATTTGCAGGTAGATGCCGCTCGTTGTGGGGGCGAGGCCGGTCATGATCGAGGCCCGCGACGGCCCGCAGATCGGCGCCTGGCAGTGGGCGTTGGTGAAAAGCACGCCCTCGCCGGCGAGGCGGTCGATGTTCGGCGTGAGCGCCTGCGGGTGGCCACCGAGGCAGCCGACCCAGTCGTTGAGGTCGTCGATGGCAATGAAGAGCACTTCTGGTGGACTGGCGGCCACCGCGCCGGTGTGGAGGGTGACCGCCGTGATCGCTCCGTGAAGCCAGGTTCTCATGGCGGGAGTCTCGCGATTTCGGCCGACAAGGGAAGAGCGGGCCGGGAATCGCGCTTGCCATACCGTGTATGGCATGAAGATGACCATGCACATCGACGAGGCCTTGTTGGCAAGGGTCATGGAAAAGTACGGCTTGGAGACCAAGACGGACGCGGTCCATTTCGCGTTGAATGAGTTGGACCGGAAGGCGCGGCTGAAGGCGATGTTGAAGGACGGCCTCGGCCTGCCCGCCGAGGAATGGAAGGATGCGGTTTACGAGGACTACGACCCGGTGAAGTTGCGCGTCGCTGAAGACCCGAAGGCTTATGAGGCGCCTCGTCCTGATTGATTCGAGCGTCTACATCGAAGTGATCCGGGCTGGGCTCGATCCGGTGGCCGAGATCGGTCGGCGCTACAGTCTCGACGATGTCGTCAGCTGCGGAGTGGTGAAAGCGGAGGTGCTGCGAGGGATCAAGGGCCCAAGGCGGCTTGAGGCCATGCAGTGCTTCTTTGCGGTGACCCAGACGGTCGCGACTTCGGGGAGTCTTTGGGATGAGGTCTGGCAGCTGGCATGGCAACTCGATCGCGAGAGCCGGGTGTTGCCCTTGCAGGACGTGGTCATCGCCTGCTGTGCCCGCCGGGTTGGTGCGGCGGTGATGACGCGGGACGCGCACTTTCGGGAAGTGCCCGGCTTGGAGGTGATTGAGCCGTGACTCCCGCTAGCAGCCGGTGATGCCGGAAATGGGGCATGACATGGGGAGCTTCGGGTGGTGGGGATTCTCCACCCGCAAAGCATGGCACCCCTGCCGGGGTGCGGGGTGTTTCGGGCTTTCTTCCCCGGGGTGGTTCCCCCGCGTTCGCGGGGTCGACCCCGGGCTACCGAAATGCGACGCCTCCGGCGTCAGATGATGGTAGCCGGTGGTTGAGCCCGCTTCTGCGGGCGATACCACCGGGTCCGGAAGGTTGGGGATTTGCACGCCGGAGGCGTGCCATGAAGCGGGGTGCTTCGGGCTTTTCTCCATGACAAGCGGGACTGAGAGCCGAAATAGTTCTCACTCCAGGAACTCACCCACATTCTCCTTCGTCACCAACTGGAAGGGGATGAAGGTTTCCTTTTCGACGGTCTCACCCTTGCTCAGGGCGATGGCGGCCTGGAGGGCGGCGCGGGCCTGACCCTTGCCGTCCTGGAAGACGGTGGCGTCGAGGCGGCCGTCCTTGACCGCCTGCAGGGCGTCGCCGATGGCGTCGACGCCGACGACGAGGATGTCGTCCTTCTTTCCGGCACGCTCGATCGCGAGCAGCGCGCCCATCGCCATCTCGTCGTTCTGGGCGAAGACGGCATCGACCTCGTCGCCGTAGGACTGGAGCCAGTTCTCCATGAGCGTGACCGCCTTGGCGCGGTCCCATTCGGCGGTCTGGGCTGCGATGAGCTTGAGTTCCGGGTGCTGGGCGAGCACTTCGCGGGCTCCGGCATCGCGCTTGATCTGGGCGGCCTGGCCCATGTAGCCGTGCATCATCAGGACGCCGCCCTCGCCACCGAGCTTCTCGGCGATGAAGGCCATCGCCAGCCGCCCGCTTTCCTCGTCGCGCGAACCGACGAAGGCGTCGGGCACGGCGGTGGTTTCGGAGTTCACATTGACGATGGGAATGCCGGCGGCCTGCGCCCGCTCGACCGCCGGGGAACTGGCCTCGAGTTCACAGGGGTTGAGCACGACGGCATCGACCCCCTGGGCGATGAAGTTCTCGACCTGCTGGATCTGGCGGCTGGCATCGCGCTGGGCGTCGTTGATGATGAGGCGCACGCCCTGGGCCTCGGCCTCCTCCTCGAGGGCGCCCTCGATGGTGACGATGAACTCGTTGGCGAGGTTGAGCAGCGAGACGCCGACGACGGGACGGGTGTCGTCGGCGTTGGGGTCGCATCCGGCGAGCAGGGCGCCGGTTCCGAGGAGCGCGAGGGTTTTGAAAAGACGTTTCATTTCGAGTGTTTTCGATCGAGCCAGACGGCGCCGACGATGATGGCGCCCTTGACGATCTGCTGGTAGTAAGGAGAGACGTTCATGAGGTCGAGTCCGTTCCCGATCACGCCCATCAGCAGGGCCCCGAGAATGGTGCCGCCGATGGTGCCGATGCCGCCGGAGAGGCTGGTGCCGCCGATCACCACCGCGGCGATCGCGTCGAGCTCGTAGGCGACGCCGGCGTTCGGCTGTCCGGTGGTGATCCGGGCCGCCAGCATCACGCCGGCAAGGCCGGTGAGCGCGCCGCAGATCGTGTAGGCGAACATCTTGACGCGACCGACGTGGATGCCGGCGGCGTGGGCGGCGTTCTCGTTGCCGCCGACGGCGTAGATGTGGCGGCCGATGCGGGTGTACTTGAGCACCCACCAGGCGGCGACGGCGACGACCGCCAGCATGATGGCGGGCACCGGGATGCCCCACAGATCTCCGGCGAGCGCCTTCATCTCGTCGCTCATGTTGGAAACCGGTCGGCCGCCGCTGGCAACCAGCGCGAGCCCGCGGGCGACGGTCATCATCCCGAGCGTGGCGATGAAGGGGGCGACCTTGCCCCAGGTCACGACACCGCCATTCACCGCGCCGCAGCCGATGCCGACCAGCACGCCCATCGCGACGGGCACGAAGACGGGGTAGTCCCCCGGGTGGGCGAAATGGGCGGCGACCACCCCGGCTAGAGCGACCACCGAGCCGAGCGAGAGGTCGACCCCGGCGGTGAGCAGGACGAAGGTCACGCCGACGGCGAGCATGCCGTTGATCGAGATCTGGCGGACGACGTTGAGCAGGTTCGCCGAGCTGAGGAAATGCGGCCGCAGGATGGCCAGGATGGTGACCGTGAGGACCAGCGCGATCAGCAGGCCGAAGCGGCTGCGCCAATCGGACGGGATGCGGGAGAGGGCGGGCATTTCAGCAGTTCTGCGGGAGGGGGCGGCTACCAGATTCGTCGTACTCCGTAGGCGTCGAAGCTGCGATCCGGGCTGATGATGTCCAAACCACGCTCAAGACTCTGGGCAACGAGCATCCGATCGAACGGATCCCGATGATGGAAGGGGAGATCCTGGATTCTCCGACAATCCTCGGGCTCTACTTCCAGCCGGGTCGCACGCAGTTCTTGCAGCGCCACGGGGAAGCAAACCTGCCAGTCATACGGAATCTCGAGGTCGCGATATCCACCGACCGACATCTTGATGCCGATTTCCCAGAGATTTATCGCCGAGTAGTGGAGAGCAAGTCCCCGGCCCTGAAGAACGTCCCTGGCGATCGCAGAGAGTTTCTTTGGGGCAAGCAAGACGCGCAAAACGGCGACGGTGTCCAGGAGCGCCGAGGTCATTGGTCCTCAGGATCGCACTTTTCGACCTCGGCGTAGAAGTCGTCCTCAATCTGCTTGTTGAGGGCAGGATCTTCGAAACCATCGATCTGGAAATTCAGATGGGCCAGGGCACCCAGTTTCCGTGGAGCATCCTTCGGCTCTTCCTTCACCAGTCGCACCACCGGCTTGTCCCGCCGCGCAATGATGACCTCTTCCCCCCGCTCGACCGCCGAGATCAGCTTGGAGAGGTGCGTCTTCGCTTCGTGGATAGTGACTTGCATGCGGCCAATTTAGTCAACTTGACTAAGTTTGTCAATTTGTAGGTTATCAGACCGGGATGGCATGCCTGAGGATTTCCTCCTGGGTGGTTTGGCCCGGATCGAGGCGGGCGGTGATTTTGCCCTCGCGCATGACGAGGATCCGGTCGCTCATGGCGAGCAACTCCGGCAGCTCGGAGGAAACGAGGAGGACCGTGGTGCCCTTGCGGGTGAGGTCGCGGATGATCTGATAGACCTCGGACTTCGCCGCGACATCGATGCCGCGGGTCGGTTCGTCGAGGATGACGATGGAGGGGCCGGCCATCATGGTCCGGGCGATGACCGCCTTCTGCTGGTTGCCGCCGCTGAGCTGGCCGATCTTCTGCCGCGGGGTGCACTTGATGCCGAACTGGTCGACCGCTTCTCCGGCCATCGCCATCTCGCGGCGTGGCGAGATCACCGGGCCACGGCAAGCCTCGCGCAGGGCGGCGAGGGTGACGTTCTGGGCGACGGGAAGCTCGGGGATGATGCCGTAGTCCTTCCGGTCCTCGGTGACCATGCCGATGCCGAGCCGGATCGCACCGGCGGGTTCGCGAATGCGCACCGGCACCCCGCCGACTTCGATCACCCCGCGCTCGGCCGGTGCGAGCCCGAAGATGGCGGATACCACCTCGCTGCGGCCGGCTCCCATGAGGCCCGCCAGGCCGAGCACCTCACCCTTGCGGACTTCGAAGCTGATGTCGTGGTAGTCGCCCCGCCGTCCGAGGCCGGAAACGGAAAGCACCACCTCTACGCCCACCGGGTGGGACGTGTCGGACTGATCCAGCAGTTCGCGCCCGACCATCAGCGAGATCAATTGCTTCCCGTCGAGTTCGTCGGCGGGTCGCGTGGCGACGTGTTTGCCGTCGCGCAGCACCGTGATCCGGTCGGCGATGCGCGACACCTCATCCATCTTGTGGGTGATGTAGATGGCGCCGACGCCGCGCGCGCGCAGCTTGTCGATGGCGGCGAAGAGCGCGCTGACTTCGCGGTCCGAGATTGCCGCCGTCGGCTCGTCCATGATCACGATCGAGGCGTCGCTGCCGATGGCGCGGGCGATCTCGACGGTCTGCATGCCGGCCACGCTGAGTTCCTTCATCGGGCGCGACACCGGCAGCCCCATGTCGAGCACCTCCAGCAGCCGCCTCGACTCGGTTGCCATCTTCTTCCGGTCGATGGTGCCCGGGATCCGTCCTCTGGGCTCGCGGCCGAGCATCAGGTTCTCGGCCACGCTCATTTCCGGCACCGGCATCAGCTCCTGGTGGATCATCGCGATGCCGTGTTGCATCGCCTCGTGTGGGTTGGAAAAGCGGACGCTTTCCCCGCGCAGCCGGACCTCGCCCTCGTCCGGCGTCAGCAGCCCGGCGAGGATCTTCATCAAGGTCGACTTGCCGGCGCCGTTCTCACCCATGAGGGCGTGGACCTCGCCGGGGCGAAGGTCGAAATCGACCGCCTGCAGCGCGTGCACGCCGCCGAAGGACTTGCTCACGCCCCGGGCCTCGAGCAGCGGTGGCTCGTTATTCGACGGATCGGGTGACTCCGGCGGCATGGCGGAATTTCTCCAGCCGGGTCCGGATTGTCGATGCATTCTCCGCGTCCCTGCGCGGATTGGCTCAGCGACGGCGTCGCAGAACCAAACCTGCCATGCCTAGAGCGGAAAGCAGCAGCGTTCCAGGTTCCGGAATGGTGTTGGTGGCGAGGACTTCGTCGAAGATCGTGAACGAGTTGATGGTCGCTTCGCCGTCCTCGATCGAGAAGGTGCTGTCGGCCGGGAGATCATCGAACTTCGCCATTCCCAATTCCAGTTGGATCAGGAGCGGGTCGGAAGCCGTCATCGACCAGACGGAGGTATCGACAGGCGTGACCAACTCGAAAAATCCCACTCCGGTGTCCGCCCCGAATGAAATCAGGCCGGTACCCGCATCGTAGGCCATCCTCATGGTCGCGGTGAGCGGGGCCGAGGCGGCCCCGAGATTGGTGATGGGTCCGGTTTCGGCACCGGCGGTCACGTGCGCTCCCCGGACGGCAAAATCGGGGCCACCGGCGAAGTTGAGAGCTGCGAAGTTGATTTGTGCCCGGTCGTCGGTGGATGGAAGATTGTTTCGAACACCGAAGGAGAGAGCGACCCCCTCACCGCCGGCCATCGTGGCGAAGGCCGATCCGTCGGCAAGGGTCATGTTGGCCTGAACGGTCCAGCTTGATCCGAGTGTGAGAACCGGGGCGCCCGAGCCGGTCAGTTCAAGTGTGTGCCGTGCGACGGCCAGGCCCTCCACGCTGTCGGTGTTCACGTTGAGTGCTCCGCCGCTGACACTGACCGTGGCGTTGACCGTGCTGTCGCCGCTGGTGTCGGTCACCCACACGGGATCCGGGCTGCCGGATCCGGAGAAGGTGTCGGTGAAAATGACCCCTGCTGTCAGGGGATTGGAGGACAGGGCGATCGCGGTGAGGAGGGGAGTGACTTTCATCCGGCGTTGCAAAAGCAGTTAGAGCGCGGCCATCCGGAGCAACCATCGAGCCAAGAACCAAGAAAAAACTCGAAAACCGGTGCGAAAACCGGCCGGATGAGCACGTAGTGCGCATATCTTATGATGAAGACCATGATTTACCTGACGGTCGCCGCCGCAGCCTCCGCCTTCGGAGGAGAGGGCTGGGTGGACCTTTTCAATGGCAAGGACCTCGATGGCTGGACCCAGCGCAATGGAACGGCGACCTACGAAATCAAAGGCGACACGCTGGTCGGGACGACGGCCGAGGGCAGCCCCAACAGCTTCCTGTGCACCGACAAGAAGTATGGCGACTTCGAGCTGACCTTCGAAGTGAAGGTCGACGACGCGCTGAACTCCGGCGTGCAGATCCGCTCGGGCACCTTCGGAGGGCCGAAGGGCCGGGTGAACGGACCCCAGGTCGAGATCGAGGCCAGCGGCGAGAAGGGTGCCGAGGCCGGATACATCTACGGCGAGGCAATCGGAGGTTGGATGACGCCCCAGATCGACCTGAGGCCGCACAAGCATTTCAAGGACGGCGATTGGAACGCCTACCGTGTCGTCGCCAACGGACCGCGGATCCAGGTCTGGATCAACGGTGAGATGATTTCCGATCTCGTTGACGAGAAACGGTTCAAGAGTCACCCGAAGGGTTTCATCGGCCTCCAGGTCCACAGCATCGGCAAAGGCCAGGGCCCTTTCCAGGTGGCCTGGCGCAAGCTGAAGCTGAAGGAACTGTGAGGGGCCGACGCCGGAGGCGTCGAAGTCTGGTAGCCGGGGGTTGAGTCCGCGCAGCGGACGACACCCCCCGGGCCGGACGTATGAAAATCCAGCACCCTGGCAGGGGTGTTAGGCGTGGGGTGTTGGTGGCCGGGTTCGATGGAACGACCGTCCATCGTGGCATGCCTCCGGCATGCGGGTTCTGTGGCAATGGTCAACCGGTGGTGTCGCTCGTTCCTCGCTCAACCACCGGCTACCGTCATGTCACGCCTCCGGCGTGGGAACCGCCGCCCGTCGTGCGTTGACGATGTAATAAAGCACCGGCACCGCGAGGCGGGAGACGAAGAGCGAGGCGACCTCGCCGGCCATCAGCGAGAGCGCAAGGCCCTGGAAGATCGGGTCGGTGAGGATCACCGCCGCCCCGACGACCACCGCCATCGCGGTCAGGGCCATCGGCCGGAAGCGCACCGCACCGGCATCGACCACCGCCTCCAGTAGCGGCATGCCTTCCCTGAGCCGGAGCTGGATGAAGTCGACGAGGATGATCGAGTTGCGAACGACGATGCCGCCGCCGGCCATGAACCCGATCATCGAGGTGGCGGTGAAGAAGGCGCCCATCGCCCCGTGGGCCGGCAGGATACCGATCAGCGAGAAGGGAATCGCGACCATCACGATCATCGGCGTGATGAACGAGCGGAACCAGCCGACCATCAGCATGTAGATCAGGATCAGGCACGCGCCGAAGGCGATGCCGAGGTCCCGGAAGACCTCGAGGGTGATGTGCCACTCGCCGTCCCACTTGATCGACGGCTCAATGTCGCTCTCCGGCATGGCCAGGTTGTGGACCCGGATCGCCGTGTCCCTGCCGCCGAACTCCGCGGGGTCGAGCGCGGCGATCTTGTCGTTCATCTCGCCGATCGCATACACCGGGCTCTCGGCCTCGCCGGCGACGTCGGCGATGACGTAGGTCACCGGCATCAGGTTCTTGTGGTAGATCGACTTGTCGATGACATCCCTCTCGAGCGTGACCAGCTCGCCGAGGGGGATCAGCGGCGGCGCCTCGCCGGGAACCTGCTCGGGGAGCTGGTTGGCATCGCCGGCCCGCACCCGCAGGCCGAGCAGTTGCCGCGGGTCGGTGCGGTCGGGTCGTTCGAGGCGCAGCACCACCTCGACCGGTTCCTTCTCGTCGGGCAGGTGGATCAGGTCGACCGCCGACCCTCCGACCGCGGTGCGAAGGGTCTCGGAAATGGTGGCGGCGGAGATCCCGCTGAGCGCGGCCTTCTCCTTGTCGATGACGAAGCGCCAGAGGGTCTGGTCCTCCTCCCAGTAGTAGTCGATGTCGACCACGTCCGGCGTTTCCGCAAAGATCCCGCGCACCTTGCGGGCGAGCTTTTCCCGGTCGCTACGGCGTTCCCCGTAGCATTCGGCGACCAGGGTCTGCAGCACCGGCGGTCCGGGCGGCACCTCGGCGACGGCGATGCGGGCCCCGTAGCGCCCGGCGATTTCGTGCAATGCCGGGCGCACGCGCTTGGCGATGTCGTGGCTGGCGGCCTTGCGGTCGTGCTTGGGCAGCAGGTTCACCTGGACGTCGGCGACGTTCGGGCCGCGCCGCATGAAGTAGTGGCGGACCAACCCGTTGAAGTTGAACGGCGCGGCGGTGCCGGCATAGACCTGGGTGTTCACGACCTCCGGCTCCCGGCCGAGGCGGGCGGCCATCTCGGTGGCGGCGCGGGCGGTGGTCTCGAGCGCGGTGCCCTCGGGCATGTTGATCACCACCTGGAACTCCGACTTGTTGTCGAAGGGCAGCATCTTCACCTGCACCCAGCCGATCGGAACCAGCGCGCAGGCCCCGATGAACAGCAGCGCGATGGTACCGAGGAAAGCGAAGCGCCGCGGCGCGGTCTCAAGCATGCCGTGCATGAAGCGCCGGTAGAGCCGGGTCGGCAGGCCTTCTTCGCCATGCGGATCGGCACCGGCCGCGAGCGGGGCGTGCGGCTTGAGGATGCGGATCGCAGCCCAGGGCGTGACGATGAAGGCGACCAGCAGCGAGAACACCATCGCGGCCGAGGCGCCGACCGGAATCGGGCGCATGTAGGGACCCATCAGGCCGCCGACGAAGGCCATCGGCAGGATCGCCGCGATCACCGCCCAGGTGGCGAGGATGGTCGGGTTGCCGACCTCCGACACCGCCTCGATCGCGATCTGACCGATCGACTTGCCGCCGCGGTCGGGCAGTCGCATGTGGCGGACGATGTTTTCGACGACCACGATCGCATCGTCGACCAGGATGCCGATGGAAAAGATCAGCGCGAAGAGCGTGATGCGGTTGAGCGTGTAGCCGGCGAGCAGGAAGACCAGCAGCGTGAGGGCAAGGGTGGACGGGATGGCCAGCGCGACCACCAGCGACTCGCGTTTTCCCAGCGCGAAGAGGATCAGCAGCGAGACCGAGACGACGGCGATGCCCATGTGCAGCAGCAGCTCGTTGGACTTCTCGGCGGCGGTCTGGCCGTAGTGGCGGGTGATGGTGACCTCGACGTCGTCGGGGATGATGTGGCCCTTCAGCCGTTCGACCTGTTCGAGCACCTTGTCGGCCACGGTGATCGCGTTGGCACCGGGGCGCTTGGCGACGGTGATGGTCACGGCGGGCTCAAATTGCTCCGAGCCGCCGGCGGTGTGCAGGACGTAGGCCTCGGGATCGCCGGCACCGTCGTGGATGGTGGCAACGTCGCGAAGATAGACCGGGCGGCCGTCGTAGGCGCCGAGCACGGTGTCGCCGACTTCTTCGGGGGAATGGAGGAAGCCGCCGGACTCGATCAGCAGCACCTCGTCGGAGGCGGTGATTTCTCCGGAGCGGAACTGGCGGTTGGCCTGCTGGAGGACCGGCAGGATGCCGGCCGGCGTGAGGCTGCGCGCGGCGAGCTTGGCGGGGTCGAGGTCGATGCGGATCTGTCGCTGTTCGCCGCCGATCAGGATCGTTTCGGCCACCTGCGGCACGCGCTTGATGCGGTGCTCGACCTCGGCGGCGAGGCGGCGGAGGGTGATCGAGTCGGCGCTCCTGGAATGCAGCGTGAGCGCGAGGATGGGAACGTCGTCGATGCCGCGCGGCTTGATCAGCGGCCGCGAGACACCCGGGGGGATGACGTCGAAGTTCGCCTCGAGCTTGTGGTTCAGCCGGGTCAGCGCGGTCTCGGCGTCGGTCCCGACCTTGTAGCGCACGATCACCAGTGAGGATCCGGGCGAGGAGGTCGAGTAGATGTATTCCACGCCGGGGATTTCCCACAGCAGCTTCTCCATCGGGTTGGTGACCCGGGTTTCGATCTCCTTGGCCGAGGCGCCGGGCATCTGCACCATCACGTCGATCATCGGCACCTTGATCTGCGGTTCTTCTTCGCGCGGCAGCTTGAGGGTGGCGAAGATGCCGAGCAGCACCGAGCCGAGGATCAGCAGCGGGGTGAGCGGCGAGTTGATGAACTTGGCCGCCAGCGTGCCGGCAATGCCGCGATGCTCGTCCGGGTCGGGAGACATGGGTCTGAAGGCGGGGGAGGTGTTAGAGCGACGGATTCACCGGAGTGCCACCGGCAAAGTCGGCCGGGATCTCGGCGAGGATGCGTTCGCCGGCTTCGAGCCCGGAGAGGATCTCGACCCCCTCAGGGCTGCGCTGGCCGGTGCGCACGATGCGCAGATGGGCGAGATTTTCCGCATCGACGACGGCGGCGTAGCACAGCTGGCCGCGCTGGAGCAGGGCGGACTCGGCGACGACGACCGCCGGGCGGCTGCCGCGCGGCAGGAAGGCGCGGCCGAACTGACCGGCGAGCATCTTTTCGCCGGCGGGCAGGTCGAGCTTCACCAGAAAGGTGCGACTGCCGGTGTCCGCCGCCGGCGAGACCTCGGCGACGGTGCCTTCGGTTTCGACTCCGCCCGGGCCGACCGCGACCTTGAAGCGCCGGCCGAGCTCGATGCGGTTGGCGAGGGTCTCGGCGACGTGCATCTCGAAGCGCAGGCGGGTCGGGTCCTCGATGCGGCACACCGCCGCGCCGGGCTGGACGAGGTCGCCGGTGTCGAGGTGGCGGCGGGTGATGCGTCCGGCGAAGGGGGCCACGATTTCGGCCTCGTCGAGCTGGCTGCGGATCTGGTCGCGCTCGGCGGTGGCGACGCGCAGCTGGGTTTCCACGCGGTCGATGTCGCGCTGGGAAACCGAGCCCTTGTCGCGGAGCGAGCGGTAGCGCTCGGCCTCACTGCGGGAGTTTTCCAAGGCCGCTTCGGCCCGCGCCAGGGCGGCCTCGAGTTGCGGCGCCTCAACCTTGGCGAGAAGCTCTCCCTGCTTCACCGCGACCCCCGGGATCGCCTTCATCTCGATGATGCGCCCGGTCGTTTTCGAGGAGACCGTCGCCTGCAGTGCCGGCTGCACGGTGCCGACTACTTCCTCGTGCACGGGCAGGTCGGTGGTGGTGGCCTCGATGATCCGGGCGTCGATCGCCGGAAGGGTTTCGGCGGTGCCGGCGGCGGGCTCGCTTTTGTGACAGGCCGCGGCGAGAAGGGCGGCGGCGGACAGCGCACAATAGACGATTTTCATGGCTACTCCGAACGTGGCATAGCGCGAGGGGCGGGGGTAGGGGAAAGATGCGGATGTGCGGAATCAAAAGGTGGGCCGATCCTTCGTGCCGGTTGCGATCCAGGCTGGAGCCGGGCAAACCCGGCGCTCCCTCACCCGGCGACGCGGACCCGTGTCGCTCCGGGCCCGGCGGCTTCGATCTCGCCGATCGGCTGGGCGAGATCGGCGAGGCCGTGCTTCTCGAAAAGCGCGATGAGGCCGCCGGCATGTGCCGGGTCGATGGCGGTGAGGATGCCGCCGCTGGTCTGCGGATCGCAGAGGATGTGTCGGCGCGACTCGTCGGGGCAATCGATGGCATCGCCGTAGCTCGCCCAGTTGCGACGGGTGCCGCCGGGAATCGCCCCGGCTTCGAGGTAGGGCGCGAGGTCGGTGATTTGAGGCACGGCCGGGAAGTCCACCCGGGCGATGGCCCCGCTGGCTTCGGCCATTTCCCGCAGGTGGCCGAGCAGGCCGAAGCCGGTCACGTCGGTCATCGCGTGGACTCCGTCGAGCGGCGCGATCTCGGCCCCGATGGAGTTGAGCCGCATCATGGAGGCCGCCGCGCGCCCCCGATCCTCGTCGCGCAGCAGGCCTTTCTTTTCGGCTGTCGCGAGCAGGCCGACACCGAGCGGTTTGCTGAGGAAGAGCAGGTCGCCGGGTTTTGCACCGGCATTGGTTTTGAGCTGCGAGCGGGAGACGATGCCATTCACCGCCAGCCCGAAGATCGGTTCCTCGCTGTCGATGCTGTGACCGCCGGCAAGGACGATGCCTGCCTCGGCGCAAACCTTCCGCGCGCCGCCGAGCACTTCGCCCGCCACTTCAGCTGGCAGTTTTTCCAAGGGCCAGCCGAGCACCGCCAGCGCCAGCACCGGGCGGCCGCCCATGGCGTAGATGTCGCTGATCGCGTTGGCCGCGGCGATGCGCCCGAACTGTTCGGGGTCGTCGACGATGGGCATGAAGAAATCGGTCGTCGCCAGCAGCACCGTCTCGCCGTCGTCGAGCGCGAAAGCCGCCGCGTCGTCGCGCTGGTCATTGCCGACCAGCAGCCGGGGGTCGGTCGAGGCGGTCCCACCTGCTGCCGAGAGAATCTGGTCGAGGACCTTGGGCGAGATCTTGCAGCCGCATCCGGCGCCGGAGCTGTATTGGGTGAGTCGGGGTTTCATGGGGGAGATGATCGGACGGCGGCCGCCAGGGTCGAGGCCATTTCCGCGGGGTCGAGTCGGTCGAAGGAGTGGCTCGTCAGGTTGGCGGGAGCGGCCCGCTTCAGCGAGTGCCGGTAGGTCTTGTCGTAGTAGGCGAGGACGATGCGGCAGGCGGTGGTCGCGTCGCCGGTCTCGATGGCTTCGATCGCCTCCTTGACCCGGTCGCCGCCGAGGCGTTTGCGGATGGCTTCGACCCTTTCGGCAAGAAGCGTGGGCGGGTGTCCGGCATAGCCGTCGCAGAGGTGCTGCACGCGGTCCTCATCCGGCACTTCGACCCGATGGAATTCGCCCGCCTGCTTCTGGCGCCAGATCTCCAGCGGCAGGCGGATTCTGCCGATGGTGCGGCTTTCGTCTTCCAACCACAGCGGCCTGTCCGGGTCGGCGGCCCGCCACTCGAAGGCGAGGCGGTTCTCGAACTGCTGTTGGGTCGGGGCCGGCTTCTGACCGAGCGAACCGAAGGCGCTGCCCTTGTGATGGGCGAGTGCTTCAAGGTCGATGACCTGTTCCCCCTGCACCGCCAGTTCTCCGAGCACCTCGGTTTTCCCGCTGCCGGTCAGCCCGGTCACCACGTGGATCGCCCTTGGCTGCTCGAAGCCGTCGAGGACCCAGTTCCGGAATGCCTTGTATCCGCCCTTCAGCGTGGCCACCTGGCAGCCGAAGCTTTCCAGCAGCCAGGCCACGCTGCCGCTGCGCATGCCGCCCCGCCAGCAGTGGACCAGGGCTTGGTCGCCGGCCCGGGAGGCATGGCCAAGCAGTTCCCTGGCGAACTCGTCCATTCGCGGGCCGATGCAGCGCAGTCCGAGCATGACCGCCGGTTGTCGGCCGAGTTGCTTGTAGGTCTTTCCGATCCTGGCGCGCTCCTCGTCGCTGAAGAGCGGCACGTTCACCGCCCCGGGGATGTGACCCAGGTTGAACTCCGACGGCGAGCGGACATCGATGACCGGCAGATCCTTCGCACGTGCGAGAAATTCGTCGGTGGGAAGGGCCTTGGCCATGGCAAGCGGGTGGCCTCCGCGGAGCGGCTTACTTGCTCGGAGCAGGTGCCGGGACGCCGGAAAGGTAGCGGTCGTTGCAGCCGGTGAGGTTCTCGCCGTAGCGGACGAGGCAGCCGGATCGCGAGAATCTCAATTCGCGCTCGGTGCCGGGAACCAGGTCCAGACCCTCGTAAAGCGGGTAGTTGGATTCATCGAGTTGCCCGGCCTGGATCTTCCAGTGGGACCACGGAAATGCCGGGCGTTTCCTGACCTTGATCAGCGCCGAGTCCGCCCAGGTCTCGCGCACTGCAACCTCGGCCCGGGCCCGGCCGAGGACTTCGCGTTGGGAAATGGTGGGCCCGCAGCTGGCAAGCAGCGCAGGGATCAGAAGGAGGATGGAACGCATGGCGGAAACAAGGGCTGTCTTACATCGGGAAAACCGCAGCGCTCGGGATTTATCGGAGGCATCGATTTCCCGCCAGCGAAAAGGGCGCCCGATCAGCCCTCGCGGTTGATGATCCTGCCGCCGCGTTCGCAAACCTTCGCCATCAGCGCCTCATTCGGATCCTCGAAGGCGGCATCGAAGCCCTTGGCGTAGTTGAAGAGGTGCTTGTGGAAGTACTCGAAGTAGTCTTCCCGCTCTTCTTTCGTCAGCCGATACCACACCGCGATGTTCAGGGCGCGGGTGACCTTCTGCATCATCGCGAGGGTCAGCTGTCGGCCCTTGCAGGCCCGCTGGACCTGTTTGTGGGTGAGTTGCTCCGGGGAGGCGTCGACCAGGTCGTGGTTGCTCAGTCCCCAGCGTTCCAGCAGGGCCTCAACGGGCTGCGTGCCGCGGTCGCGGGTGTCGTCCATGGGCGGAGTGTGGCGGGCATGGATGGGGCTGGCAATACGGCACTGACGGGCCGCTCCACCGGGCGGGGCGGCGGATTCTTGAAAAGTCTGCGCGTCAATGGCTCCGGCGGCAGTCTCACCGTCTCCGGGGATTATCAGGTCGCTGAACCCCTGTCACTTCCGCCATGTGCTGCTCTTGCTCCCGCCGCGGCTTTCTCGAGACCTCGGCGCTCGCCACCCTGACCACCGCCGCTGCGCCGCTCCTGGGCGCCGCCGCTGGAGTCGATTCGCGGTAGCGGAGGTAATTGTGATGAGAAGAACTGCCTCTCACGGATCCGCTATTGGAAATCGTTGCAGAACGATTCGAAGGCCTGGTCCTCTTGATCGGGCGCGACACCGGCCACGATGTGTCCCACCAGACTTCGGACCACGGCCTCCCGATCGGCGCGGAGATCGAGTCGATCGATTAGCCCACGGGCAATGGCGGCAAGAGTTTTGCCGTTGAAGTTGGTGAATGGTGCGAGATGATGACAGGTCCGGCACAAGTCCACGAGTTCGAAGAGGGACAATCGCGCGTCCACGCGATTCTTCCCACAGCTTGGCAGCAGCTTCATGGCCATCGGAGATGGGTCCGTGATGGGGCGACTTCGCCTCGCACAAGGCGGCGTTCTGGTAGCCGACGAGATCCCACGGAACGTCCGCCAGCCAGTTCCTCGTCAGTGGGTGGCTCGTTTCGCCACGGCGACCTCAGTGACACCGGTGCTTCTCAGCGATCCCTTGCCGATCGTCCCATAGACCGGGGCGGCGGAAAATCGATCCTCGATCGCCGAGGCCGGCAGCGGTCGAGCGTTGCCTCGACGGCTGTCGCTTCCCGACAGGGGAACACGTTAAGGGCGTGTGGGCGGGTAACCCGTCGTCGAAACCGTTTTCCACCCCGTAGATGGATCCTTCGTCCGGTGTGGCCGGAGCCCGCGTTGAACCAGTCCCCCCGCGTCGTGGCCGCCTGGCGGGCCGACTTGCCGCAGCATGGTGATGTCGGTCATGGCTTTTCCTGACGACTCACCCGGCAGCCGTTCGGATGCTGCGGCAAGTCGGGGCGTCAGGCACGACGCGGGGGAAGTCGTTTGGCCCTTTGTTTGCAACGGGAATCCGTTCTCAACGGTCCCGTCACTCCGACATACCGGCTTTGTCGGATCGGATGTCGGGGTGCGGGCCGCAGCAGTTTTCCACATGGGGTACTTTGACCCGGGGAACCAGGGTGCGTTACAACATTAGAGAACCCTTTGGTGGTTCCTTGACAAAATCGCCCCCGGCTTGTGCCGGGGTGCAAAAATACAAGTTTTCAGGTAAGATCGGAGAGCGGCTTTTGACGTGGGCCTGTCGGCCAAGGAGCTTAAGAGGACCTTCGAGAAGCTCGAGGCCGACGGGAAGATCGTTCGAAAGGACAGCTGGATCGGCATCGTGAATTTCGTCAGACACCAGTCTCTAAACCCCAAGGTCAGGCGAGGAATCGAGATCGAGCACGAAAAGGCACCGACCGAGTTGGTCGGGCGGCTCAATCTGCCTCCGGATTACTTCGTGGCAGCCTCCGATAGCCAATCTTATTCTAACAGTAAAAGTAAATCCAATTCTAAGGATCTGTTTTCCACAGATTTATCCACAGATTTTTCCCCGGAGGAGAATCTACGAAGCCGCCTGAGAGCCTTGTCCAGAAGCAAGAGAATCAGGTAGCGCTGTCCTGAGAGATGCTGCCAGGGCGACCTCATAGTCAACCTAGGCATTGAAAACCCGCTCGGAGCAGATTCAGGAATTAAGAATGGACACAAATTCTGATTTCGGAGCATTCGGGCAGTGCATTCTGGCTGATAAGATGCGTCGTGTCGACTCTCTCTCGAAGTGGCACTACCGCTTCGCATCCCTTGGCGTGCATTCACGGTTGACCTTCCAGAGTGAGGTAGCCCCAAGGAAGGAGGTGAAGAGCAACATCACCGACCCCAAATTCGGCAACATCCGGCACGCCAGGGGCATGGACGACTTCTACTAAGGAGACCGTAAAATGCTTGAGGCCCAGTGGCTGCTCTACTGTCTGGTGCACAACATCGGCAAGATCCCCCGCTACGGGAAGAGCCGCGCCCAAGCGAAGTCCAATTGAAACACGTCGTTTTACTATTGCTCCATTCAATGATCCGGACACTCTATTTCCACTCCGGTGTTGAAACCCCGAAGCATTACATGAGTTCCAGCCGCTGCTTCGCGCTACTCCTCGCCTGTCCACTGCTCGCATGTGCGGCTGACCGTCCCAATGTTCTGCTCATCTACGGCGACGACGTCGGCTATGGTGACGTCGGTGCCTACGGGGCGGAGAAAATTCCCACGCCCAACATCGACCGGCTGGCGTCGGAGGGGCTGCGCTTTACCGATGGCCACTGCGCATCCTCGACCTGCACACCCTCCCGCTACTCGCTGCTGACCGGTGAGCTGCCGCTTCGCAAGGAACGCATGGGGATTGCCCACGGACTGTCCAACATGATTGTTTCTCCCGACCAGTTCACCTTGGCGGACTTGTTCAAGGCGGTCGGCTATCGGACGGCGGTGATTGGGAAGTGGCATCTTGGGCTCGACGACGAACCTATTGACTGGAACGGAAGAATCGAACCCGGTCCCGAGTCCCTCGGTTTCGATCATCACTTCATCATCCCCGCCACCAACGACCGGCTGCCGACGGTGTATGTGGAGGATGGAGGGGTGGTGGGCCTCGATCCTGACGATCCGATCACGGTCCGACGCGGGAGCTATGAGGAGCCGATTCCCGATTCCGTTGCGGGCACACCTTATCCGATCGCGCTGCTCGAGCCGGACGCGGTTACCGCCTACCCCGGCGATCACGCCCACTCCGGCTCGGTGATCAACGGCATTGGACGCATCGGCAAGATGAAGGGTGGCAAGAGCGCGTTGTTCAAGGACGAGGACATCGCCGACGATCTGGTGCGTGAGGCCACGGCGTTTATCCGGGAAAGCGGGGATGAGCCGTTCTTCCTGTACTTCTCCGCCAACGACATCCATGCCCCGCGGTGGCCCCATTCGCGGTTCCGCGGCAAGAGCGACCACGGGCTCCGGGGTGACGCGATGGTGTCTTTCGACTGGAGCGCGGGAGCCCTGCTGGGATTGCTCGACGAACTCGGACTGGCCAAGGACACGCTTGTGATCCTCACCAGTGACAACGGTCCCGTGTACATCGATGGCGGCTACCTCGACGGCTGCAAAACCTGCGGATCCGGCGGCGCGGACCACGGTCACTTCGCGGCTGGCCCATATCGGGGCGGGAAGTATCAGATCTACGAAGGTGGTACCCGGGTGCCCTTCATCGTCCGCTGGCCGGGACGGGTCGATCCCGGGGTGTCGGACGCCCTGTTCTCGCAGGTTGATCTGCTCGGATCGCTGTCCAGCTTGCTCGGGGTCGAGATCCCGCCGGGTCAGGCGGCCGACAGCCGGGACTTTGTCAATGCCCTCACCGGCAAGGACTCCAAGGGTGCCGATTGGATCGTTACATGCTCCTTCAAGGATGTGGCCATCCGTCACGGAGAGTGGAAGTATGTCTCCGATCCACCCCAACTCTTTAATCTCAGGGAGGATCCTGGCGAGCGCGACAATGCGATAGGCGATCATCCGAAGAAGGTCGCCGAGATGCAGGCCCTCCTCGAACGCGTGCGGGCACGGTCGTCACGGTCGGGGACCGACTGATTGCTGGTCCGTGTGGGCAGCATGTGTGCGCACGTGGACTACCAAGCTCCAAGCCGTAGCCTCGACCGACTCCACGAGATCCGTCAACGCAACGCCAAGCAACCGAGGATCGACGCGAACTCAGGCCTCACACGTCGGTCTATTGTAAGCGTCCTAAAATCGGCCCCCTACCGCGCTGGGGGGTAAGGCGGCAGGCTGGCGGGGATGTCTAGAACCAATCGCCGCGCCACGCGGCCCAT
>NZ_JBISBU010000159.1:0-1131 GCF_044385805.1 Haloferula sp. A504 | reverse complement strand
TATACTTCTCGGCATCATTATTTCGGATTTCTTGAGTGTGGCAGATATAGTCATCATTGCGGCTGCGTATTAACTCCCGATGATAGAATTGAAGATTACAGATGACGAAAGGGAGGCGATTGCCGAGGAGCTCGACGATCCCGAGGTCGACCCGCGTATCCGCCGCAAGCTGATGGCGGTACGCATGCATGACCTGGATGTGCCCCACGCCACCATCGCTGCTGCACTCAACATCAGCGACGACACCGTCACCAACTATGTGAAGCTCTACCGTGACGAGGGCCTCGCCGGGCTCATGGAGAACCGGCACTACAAGCCGACAAGCAGCGTCGCCCCCTTTATCGTCGAGATCGAGAGGTCGTTCTCGGAAGCGCCGGTGGCAACCGCGGCCGAAGGTGCCGAGCGCATCGATTCGATCTCGGGCATCCGGCTGTCGGACTCCCAGGCCCGCCGTATCATGATCCAGCTCGGATTGAAGTTCCGGAAGTGTGCGGCGGTTCCCGGAAAGGCCGATCCCCAGATGCAGTTCGACTTTCTGCAGGACGAACTGCTTCCCCGGCTCGAAGAAGCGCGCAACGGGGAACGAAGGGTTTTTTTCGTTGATGCCGCCCACTTCGTGCTGGGTGCCTTCCTCGGCATGATCTGGTCCTTCACACGGATCTTCGTGCCCAGCGGATGCGGGCGGCAGCGCTACAACGTGCTGGGGGCCGTCGAGACACGGGATCATGACTTCGTGAGCATCAGGACCACCGGATCGGTGAACGCCGACACGGTTTGCGAGCTTGTGCGCAAGCTCGACCAAGCCTACCCAGGTGAGGAAATTACGCTGGTGATGGACAACGCCCGCTACCAGAGAAACAAGAAGGTGTTCGCGGCTGCGGAAAAGTATGGGATCGAGCTGCTGTTTCTGCCGTCCTACTCGCCGAACCTGAATCTCATCGAGAGGGTCTGGCGGCTGGTCAAGGCGAGGTGCCTGCGGAACAGATACTTCGACGACTTTCCCAAATTCATTGGAGCCATCGACGAGTTCATCGACTCGCTCAGCGGCGAAAATCGTGCATGCCTTCAAAGCCTGGTTACCGAGAACTTCCAGCTGTTCGAGAATCCGAAAAGTTAATGCCGAGAAGTATA
>NZ_JBISBU010000158.1:0-1163 GCF_044385805.1 Haloferula sp. A504 | reverse complement strand
ACCCCACCTTTCCAGATGCTTCAGATAGTAAGGCCGCGCCCGTTCCGCCACCCGCTCCCGGATCATCAGCGCCTCAAAATCCCTTAAGAAACCGACCTTCTTGCTCCTTGTCATCCCACGACAAACTGATATTTTAACCCAAATGACAACCGGGAAATTTCGGGGATTGGCTCTAGCGACCTATTCGGCACAGAGTCAAATTAGTTCACACTGTGAACTAATTTTCTGATTTCACCAGTTGTTCAATAAACTGTTCTGCTAAAAATGCCCGAAGCCAAAACCAAATGCTCGGAATGTGGTGCCGAAATCCTGTCAGCCACGGCGTCCCGTACTGATGGGAGATGCATGCCGTGCATGAATGGAACTCGCGAGAAAACCGTTACTAAGGCATATTCCGATGCAAAGAAAGCAGATGGGAAAGACGCGCCTAAGCCAGATACCCGCACCGAAACCGAGCGAATTCTCGCTGGTGGCAGCTACTTGATTATCGTCGCTCTAATTCTTTCTCTTTACTACGTTGCCTCTGCGGGTTGGTGGTTTGGCTCAGTAGTACCTTGGATTTATGAGGACACGAATGCTTGGAAGGAGTCCGGAAACATGCGATATCGATATGGGCACCAAGGATTCGCCGCTCTTGTACTTTCCCTTGGAGCGATACTCATTTGGGCGCTTGGACCATTGATTTTTCTGATATCGATGGTCGAGGCAATGGCCACGGATGATAGTCGATCCTATCGCGACGTGAAGTTGTTTCTCAGCTCATGGATACGGAGGTTTTTGATTTTCCCAGGGATTGTAGTTCTTTTTATCTGGTTCTCGTATGAACTTGCTTACTAGTTGATGTGACGCGTCCCTTCTAACAAACCAAAACGGCAGAACAAGACGAGCCACAGCAACCGCCACTAGCCGCCTTGTCGAAAACGTCACCCGTAGTATGAACCTTAACTCCCGTCTCAACGCTCGCCCCCGCTAGTGCCGGCGCGTGCTCTTTGACGTTGCTATGGCTGCTTGTTTGGCAAGGGGCAAAGTGATGTTTTTTCCATAACTCGTGGGGAGTGATAGTTTAATTTCGGGGAAGGGCTTGTGCGGGTCTTGGAGGAAAGTTGTCCACAGGGTTCTTCGCGAGAATGGGCACGGAGTCAGCTCGTCGGAGCGAAGGTTCA
>NZ_JBISBU010000157.1:0-1171 GCF_044385805.1 Haloferula sp. A504 | reverse complement strand
GAATCGGGTAGGTGACGGGTTCTAACCGTCACCCCCCACACCACCCGGCATGCGGATCCGCACCGGGCGGTTCCAATTCGTCATGCCATTCCGTGTGATCCTTTCGGACCGTTGGGATAGCGAATGGCGACCCATTGTTGCACAAGGTCGGGAACCCCTTGGCCATGCAACCACGCGTCGGTCATCGCCCGATGCACGATACTGTTGCGGCTCATCCTCCAGTGCCCTTTGCGGCTGCGGCTCGCCATGTGCACCTCGTCCCGGTCGATGCCGAGCGCGAGGAGCTTCCGGCGACGCGTGCGCGGCCTGCCCCATTGTTTCCAATGGTAGAGCCTCACTCGCCTCCGCAGCCATCGATCCAGTTCGACGATGTCCCGGTAGGGAATGCCAAGCGCGTAGTAGTTGACCGCACCGCGCAGGTAGCGTTGCAGGTCCACCATCACCCGCTGCGGGGACACGCCCCGCGTGCGCTTGGTGATGGCGCGGACCTTTTCCTTGAGCTTCTCCTGGCTGCGGTCCGTCCAGCGGACTTTCTTGCGCAGGATGCGAAACCCGAGGAACGACGCTTCGGCGAGCGGCACCACCTTGCTCTTGGCCTCGTTGACCGTCAGCCTCAGCCGCCGCGAGATCCAGCGCGTGACGCTCGCGAGCACCCGCTCAGCGGCCTTGCGACCGTGGCAGAGGATCACGAAGTCATCGGCGTATCTCACGAACGCGTGACCGCGCCCTTCGAGTTCCCGGTCGAGTTCATCGAGCAGGATGTTCGCCAGCAGCGGACTCAGGGGACCTCCCTGGGGCACTCCGCTGCGGCTCTTCTCGAAAGTCCCGTCCGGCAGGATCGCTCCCGCCTTGAGAAACTTTCCGATCAGGTCCAGCAGACGTTCGTCGGCCACGCTTTCGCGTAGCCGGCGCATCATCTTCTGGTGGTTGACGGTGTCGAAGAAGGTTTCCAGATCGCAGTCCACCACGTGGCAGCGGCGTCCTCCATAGCCCTTCTCCAGACTCATCCGGCGCATCGCTTCGATGGCCTGATGTGCACTACGTCCGGGCCGGAACCCGTAGCTGTGCCCGCTGAAGGTCGGGTCGTGGATTTCGCCAAGCACTTGCGCGATGGCCTGCTGGATCACTCGATCCAACACCGTCGGGATGCCGAGGGCACGAAAGCGCCCCC
>NZ_JBISBU010000156.1:0-1185 GCF_044385805.1 Haloferula sp. A504 | reverse complement strand
CCCACGACTTGAACCAGACACGGCACCTCCCTTTCAACCCTCAAACCACCCCGAAGGCGCGTGGCTGGCTCCAGTCGCAGCCATAGGGTCTCGGCTGATGGAAAAGGGCGGCTTCGGCGATCTCCCAAATGAGCAGCGCGATTGCTGTGGCGATCCACCCATTCCAGATCAGAAAACCGATCAGGCACATACCGAATCCATGAGACATCCATGCGGGGATGCTGCGGCCCTTCTCGCGAGCTTTAGCCGCTACCTCCTTGTTGCATGCGGCGAGGAGGATCAGCACCGCGAAGGTCCAGCAGATGAACGCAAGCAGTCGCCCCGCCCCGGCATTGCTGTGAACCACTCCCAGCCATGCCAGCGAGGCGATGCCAGCATTCCAAGCCGTCCACTTCACAAGCCGAACAAGGCGGCGCATCCGACCACCACCAGCGCCCTTGTTGGAGAGAGGGGGGTCAGCATCGAGGTTTTCACTTTTCATCATCGTTTTTCTGGTTGGGTGGTGGTGGCCGGATGGCCTGATTCGTTCTGCAGATAATGATTCCACGGATCGCAGTCTTAGTTGCATTGGCCGGTTGCCTTGGCTTGGCTGGCTGCGAGAGCCGTAAAGCGACCAGTGGACGTCAAGTGCGTGGTGGTTCTGCTCACTGGGTTGACGTTACCGCTAATGGGAATCGCTACTATGGAATCGCAAGCGAGAACTTCATTAGTCGAGATGGCGTCGACGGCTCCGAGTTTTCCAGCTTTGCGCTCACACTTTGGGATCACCGTGGCGGCATAGAGGGTGTCTCTGTCGACCGGAACGTCACGACGATCAACCTGAAGCACGGGGAACTTCGACTGCATGGTCAGCACGTGTGCATTTCCAACCCTGAGGGCTCCAAGTTGACGGTGTATCCAGCTGAGATTCCAATTGGTGCCTTTAAGTCCCGTGAGCGGCTTGAAGCAGCAATCACCCAGATAATTGAAGAAGCAGAACAAGCCGCGGCTGAGTGACCCTTACCAGCGGCCTTGTCGGAGAACTCGGTCGGTGGTAGAGAGATTTCAGTCGAGCGATGTGGCCGCCAGGAGGGTCGGGCATCAGCGCTTCGACGTTCTGCTGAGAGATCATGCGTTGGATTCGGCGTCATCTGTGGCTGATTCTCATCTACGGGGTGTTCATCGTCTGCGGGATGCGATGGCTGG
>NZ_JBISBU010000155.1:0-1188 GCF_044385805.1 Haloferula sp. A504 | reverse complement strand
GGAGGCCGCAGTGAACCGGCCCAACCGACTGTTTAGCAAAAACACAGCATTCTGCCAAGACGCTAAGTCCAAGTATAGGATGTGACACGTGACCAATGCGGAAAGATTAAGATGAGATGTTAGCTGGTATTCGTATTGGCGAAGCTTCGAGTCCAAGTCCCCGTGAATGTCGGCCGTAACTATAACGGTCCTAAGGTAGCGAAATTCCTTGTCGGGTAAGTTCCGACCTGCACGAATCGTGCAACGAGTTGGGCGCTGTCTCAACCAGGTGCTCAGTGAAATTGTAATGGCGGTGAAGATGCCGCCTACCCGCAGAAGGACGGAAAGACCCTATAGACCTTAACTGTAAGCTGTCATTGGCATTTTGATTTACATGCTCAGCATAAGTGGGAGACATTGAAGGATGCCTTTAGGGGTATCCGGAGTCATCAGTGAGATACCACCCTTGTGTATTGGAATGTCTAACCCCTAGCCGTGAAACCGGCGGGGGGACCGTGTCAGCCGGTCAGTTTTACTGGGGCGGTATCCTCCTAAAGAGTAACGGAGGAGCGCGAAGGTGGGTTCAGCACGGTTTGCAACCGTGTGTCGAGTGCATAGGCATAAACCCGCCTAACTGTGAGGCCGACAAGCCGAGCAGATACGAAAGTAGGCCTAAGTGATCCGGCGGTTGAATGTGGAATTGCCGTCGCTCAACGGATAAAAGGTACCTTAGGGATAACAGGCTGATTTCGCCCAAGAGTTCATATCGACGGCGAAGTTTGGCACCTCGATGTCGGCTCGTCGCATCCTGGGGCTGGAGAAGGTCCCAAGGGTCCGGCTGTTCGCCGGTTAAAGCGGCACGCGAGCTGGGTTCAGAACGTCGCGAGACAGTTCGGTCCTCTATCCTCTGTGGGCGCAGGAAAACTGAAGGGTTCGATTCCTAGTACGAGAGGACCGGAATCGACGCACCTCTGGTGCACCGGTTGTCGTGTCAACGGCATGGCCGGGTAGCTAAGTGCGGACTGGATAAGCGCTGAAAGCATCTAAGCGCCAAGCCAATCCTGAGATGAGTTTTCCCTGAAGGATCGTGGGAGACTACCACGTTGATAGGCCGCAGGTCGAAGTCTGGTAACAGGCGCAGCCGAGCGGTACTAATCATCCGTATGGCTTGATTCCTCCTCTTTCTCGAGGACGGAGTCGGGTATCTTC
>NZ_JBISBU010000154.1:0-1195 GCF_044385805.1 Haloferula sp. A504 | reverse complement strand
ACGGGCTGCCCCGCATCGCCGAAATGCTTCTCAACGCCGCCATGCTCCTCGAACGTGCCGCCCACATTCAGGCCGGCTCCCACGAGCGCACCGGAGCCCGCACCGGCTACGCCAATGGCTTCAAACCGAGGGGCTTGCAAACCTCCCTCGGGGCTCTGGATCTGCGCATCCCGCAGGTCCGCGACTGCGAGGAGCCGTTCCGAACCTCACTGCTCGAAACCGGCTCGCGCATCGACCGAGCACTCAAGGCCGCCATCGCCGAGATGTATCTCCAGGGCGTCTCCACCCGCCGCGTCACCGAGGTCATGAAGAAGCTCTGCGGACTGGAGGTCACCTCCACCCAGGTCTCGCGCCTGACCGCCGAACTCGACGAGGAGTTCGAGAAGTGGCGCAACCGGGCACTGCCGGCCATCCTCTACCTCATCCTCGACGCCACCTACATCAAGGTTCGCCTCGATGGCGCAGTGCGCGACTGCGCCGTGCTCACCGCCATCGGCATCTGCCGCGAGACCGGCAAACGCATGGTCCTGGGCGTCTCGGCGGCCATCTCCGAAGCCGAGCCCCACTGGCGCAAGTTCCTCGCCTCGCTCAAGGCCCGCGGCATCGGCATCCCCGATCTCGTCACCTCCGATGCCCACGAGGGCCTGAAAGCCGCCCTGCGCGCCACCCTCAACGCCACCCCCTGGCAGCGTTGCCAGTTCCATCTCCAGCAGAACGCCCAGGCCTACGTGCCCAACGTCGCCCTGCGCAAGCAGGTTGCCGCCGACATCCGCTCGATCTTCAACTGCCCGGATCGGGCCAGGGCCGAGGAACGCCTCGCCGAGCTGGTTGAAAAGTATCGAAAAACCGCCTCGAAGCTCGCCGACTGGATGGAAGCCAACATCCCCGAAGGCCTTGCGGTCTTCCAAGCTCCCGAGCCCCATCGCCGCCGCCTGCGCACCTCCAACATGAGCGAAAACCTCAATCTCCAGATCAAACGCCGCACACGGGTCGCCGGACTCTTCCCCAACGAGGCCTCGGTCCTGCGCCTCGTCACTGCCATCCTCATGGACACCTCCGAGGAATGGGAAACCGGGCGTGCCTACCTCTCCCTAACAACCGACAACTGAGCCAAACACCGAAACCAACAACCGTTCCAAACCACCTCCAGAACCCCGTGCCTCTTCACAATTTACAGAAAAAATCTCGCGCGGCC
>NZ_JBISBU010000153.1:0-1212 GCF_044385805.1 Haloferula sp. A504 | reverse complement strand
TCGCTCATCGACGAATCGTAGGCGTATGCCGCAAACCCCAGCACATCCACCCGGTTCACCGGGTCCCCGTGGGCGTAGAGATACAGGTTCAGACTTTCATTTTCCCCCAGCGGCTCGCGGCTCATCCACTGACCGGTCACCGAATCGAAGTAGCGGTGGCCGAAGTAATACAAGCCCGTCTCCTTGTCTTGATACTTCGTGGCGTATCTCCACGGGTTCGCATCCGCCATCTCGCCCGTGGCCTCGATCAGCTCACCGAACGGTCCATACCAATACTCCGCGACCAGATTGCCCAGATCGTCGCTCAGGCCAACGATATGCCCGCTGCCGTCATAGAGCGGATAGAAGTCCCGCGTCGTCTGCCCGCGCGTCTCGCGCGTCAGCAGCAGTCCGCCCGCACCACCTGCCGACCCGTCGGCGATGTCCGGACCCCAGACATACTTGCGATCGAAGAGCAGGTTGCCAAACGCATCCTCGTGGCGCTCGTAGAGCAGATCCCAGCCGTCCCACACGAACCAAATCGTCCTCCGCTCGACGGGGTCGCCGTCTTCGAAGCGAGTGACGACTTTCTTGAAGCGGCGGCCCTCCGCATCGTAGTCAAACTCCACATCCCACCCTTCAGGCGCACTCAGCCGGTCGCGTGTCGCCGCCCGCGCCAGGCGATTGCGACCATCCCACCCGTAGTCCCACAGCGCCGAACTGTCCCGGTTGCCATCGTCATCGTAGGTGAAGTTCTCCGTTTCCGGCGGAAACCAAAGCTGCCCCTTCAGTTCGGACACCGCGTCGGGGAAGGCACCGGCATCGCCACCGTTCTCAATGACGCCTTTCACCTCCCATCCGACCCAGCCGCCCGCCGATCCGGGATGCCCGAGCGGCACCGCCGCGAAGCCGTCGAAGTCATCCGGTGCGGGGTTGAGTTCCACGCCGTTGATCCAGACACGCGCGGCGGGATCGGCCGTGACGTAAAGAAGCTTCGGCACCTGCGGGTGAACCATTTGCAGGAAGCGGTTCAGCGTGTCGCCCACGTTGCCCGCAAAATCCGTGCGGCGTCCGATACCATCGGACGCGTAGCTGAAGATCTTTGAGGGCACGTTGGGGTCAGTCGGATCGAAGACTGCTCCCGCGAGCTGGCCGTCCCCACCGTCGCCCCCGCGATAGCTGTAGGTCCAGGTGCCCCGATTGGTCACGACCGTCTTGCGCCTGCCCTTCGTG
>NZ_JBISBU010000152.1:0-1212 GCF_044385805.1 Haloferula sp. A504 | reverse complement strand
CACGAAGGGCAGGCGCAAGACGGTCGTGACCAATCGGGGCACCTGGACCTACAGCTATCGCGGGGGCGACGGTGGGGACGGCCAGCTCGCGGGAGGAATCTTCGATCCGGCTGACCCCAACGAGCCCGAACAGATCTTCAGCTACGCGTCTGATGGGATCGGGCGGCGGGTGGATTTCGCGGGCAATGCGGGCGACACGCTGAACCGCTTTCTGCAAATGGTTCACCCGCAAGTGCCGAAGCCTCTTTACGTCACGGCGGATCCCTCCGCGCGTGTCTGGGTCAACGGCGCGGAACTCAACCCCGCACCGGATGACTTCGACGGCTTCGCGGCGGTGCCGCTCGGGCATCCCGGATCGGCGGGCGGCTGGGTCGGCTGGGAGGTGAAGGGCGTCATCGAGAACGGCGGCGATGCCGGGGCCTTCCCCGATGCGGTGTCCGAACTGAAGGGGCAGCTTTGGTTTCCGCCGGAAACGGAGAACTTCACTTATGATGCCGATGGGAACCGGGACAGTTCGGCGCTGTGGGACTACGGCTGGGATGGTCGCAATCGCTTGGTACGGGCGGCGACACGCGACCGGCTGAGTGCGCCGGAAGGGTGGGATGTGGAGTTTGACTACGATGCGGAGGGGCGGCGCTTCAAGAAAGTCGTCACGCGCTATGAAGACGGTGACCCCGTCGAGCGGAAGACGATCTGGTTCGTCTGGGACGGCTGGGATCTGCTCTACGAACGCCACGAGGATGCGTTTGGCAACCGGCTCTTCGATCGCAAGTATGTCTGGGGTCCGGACATCGCCGACGGGTCGGCAGGCGGTGCGGGCGGACTGCTGCTGATGCGCGAGAAGCGCGGGCAGGCGACGCAGGACTACTACCCGCTGTATGACGGCAGCGGGCATGTTGTTGCGCTGAGCGACGATGCGGGCAATCTGGTCGCCGAGTATTGGTACGGGCCGTTTGGCGAGTTGATCGAAGCCAAGGGCGAAATGGCCGACGCAAACCCGTGGAGATACGCCACGAAGTATCACGACAAGGAGACGGGGCTCTACTACTTCGGCCACCGCTACTTCGACCCGGTGACAGGCCAGTGGCTGAGCCGCGAGCCGCTCGGTGAAAGCGAGAGTCTGAACCTGTATCTCTACGCCCACGGGGACCCGGTGAACCGGGTGGATGTGCTGGGGTTTGCGGCATACGCCTACGATTCGTCGATGAGCGA
>NZ_JBISBU010000151.1:0-1214 GCF_044385805.1 Haloferula sp. A504 | reverse complement strand
AGGGCCGCCGTGTTCCCAACCTTCGCCGCACCGTCGTTGGTGTCGATACCATCCCATTCACCACAGTTGTCGCCGTTGTTGTTCTGGATGACGAACACGAACTGCAGGTCGCCGTTGTAGCCCTGGTCGATGTCGATGCCGTCGTCCTTGCAGAAGGCCACCGAAAGGTGGCTGGCGTCCACCGTTCCACCGAAGAACTCGATGCCGTCGTCCTCGTTGGCAAACACCTCGATGTGATCGATCACCGTGCCGGTGCCGACACCGCCGAGCGTCAGACCGTTGATCTCGTTGTTCGCCGAGAGGTTGAATCCACCGTGGCGGATGGAGATGTACTGCAGAATCCCGCTGTCATCGGCGTCGTCCTGCGCATGGAGGCTGTCGTAGCCATACTCAAGCAGGTCACTGAACGCATCACCGTCCGCGTTGCGCGAACCGACGGGCGTGGTGCCCTCGATCACGTCGTTGCGGACCGGCTGGGCGCTCGTGTTGACCAGCGAGATCGAGGCGTTGCCAAGCACAATCAGACCGCCCCATTTCGCCGTGTCCGTGGGGGTGAGTGCGGTGGCGACAACCGAGTCGCCATCGATGTCCTCGCCATATTCAGCCTCAAGGTTCTCGACCGCATCGAAGATGATGGGCGCGTCGCAGGTTCCCTGGGCGATGATGCGCCCACCGCGGGTCACGATCACCGAACCGACCAGGTCGTCCGAGGGATCACCGGGGGTGTTGAGCGGGTCGCTGTTGGTGCTGTAGATCTTCGTGCCGGCCTCGATCGTGAGCGTCGTGCCGTTCGGAACGTAGACCCGGTCCGTGAGGTAATAGATGTTGTCGTTGGTCCAGGTGGTGTCATTGGCAAGGACGGGAGTCGACCAATCGACGCCATCCTTGTCGATGTTGGCGAGTTGCGTCGCCACCACGTCGACGACCGGCTTCTTGATCAGGCCGTAGGCATCAAGCGCGGTCCAGCTCGCGATCCAGAGGTCCTCCGAGTCGAAGGCTCCGCGGTAGGCGGCTGCCACGGGGGCACCGGGCTGCACACTCGTGTTCAGCACCGTCGGGCGGGGATCAATCGAGGTCACGTTGTTCGATCCGTCGCGCGTGTAGGCGGCAAACAGCGGATCGGTCTGCGGCTCGCTGTTGTCGTCGAGCAGCGCATCGGCAAAGTCCACCGCGTAGAAGTCCGAAGGACGTCCACCACCGGCCACCACCGACTG
>NZ_JBISBU010000150.1:0-1243 GCF_044385805.1 Haloferula sp. A504 | reverse complement strand
TCTTCAATTCTATCATCGGGAGTTAATACGCAGCCGCAATGATGACTATATCTGCCACACTCAAGAAATCCGAAATAATGATGCCGAGAAGTATAGTTGGATACACGTTTCATGAGTGGTGCGGAAACGTGTCAGGCGGATTGCCCGGGGGCGGACACGCAGATTGTGTTGCCGGTGGTTTTTGCCGGAGGCAGCTGAGGGGGACTCGATGACAAAGTGGCAATGAATGATGCCATGGAGGCGGTCTGAGCGTGGGCAAGGTGCCTTCAGGTAGATGTCTCAGAGCAGGAATGGCCTCTGATGGTGCTGCTGAAACGCAGTGATCCGGCAGGTCACTTCCGGAAATGCCTGCGTGAGGTGGATGAGGGTGCGCTGGCTGGCGGACGTGGTCGCGTGACGCGGCGGCGGTCGGTTGCGGGTGAGATGGGTCCGCAAATGGGCTTGGCTGCGATGCCAGCGGGCAATCCACCGATAGGCCGTGGTGATGGAGAACGCGAAACGCCCGGCGTGCCACACGGCGTGAAGTGGCCGGCCCTTTGCCACCTCGGAAATCAGCGTGAAGAGCTGCGAGGCAGAGATGCCGGAGTGAGTGATCAGGTGGCTCCAGAGGATGGAAAAGGTCCGCCCGCACCCCTTGTGTTTGCGACGATTGGAGCAAAAAAACGGACGCGCCGGACCTCCCGTTGATGGCCGTGGCTGCGGTAGCCCGAGGAATATCCGTGACGATTGACCGTTCCGGGCTGGTGGCAGTGAGGGCACGGCTCTTGAGTGAGTGCCACGCAGAGACTCAGGAGTTCATGATGATCGAGCCGCAGTCGATGGATGAATTTGGGGCGCACGCCGGCAGCATAGCGTGAAGGGCAAGCCGGACTCCGGGTTAGATCGGAATGTCACAAGCTGCCGGTCTCAACAGGACGAGGAGATGGGCGTTCCACGGGCGCATGGATCACCAGTGGGAGGGTGTTCAACCGCAGTCTCAATAACTCAGCCGGTGCGTGGAACATCCTTTGCCAGATTGATGGGGATGATCCTGCGGCTCACCACGACTTCAGTTCGGAGAGATCCGGCTCGGAAGACCGATCAGAGGGTGGAAAATCACACCATCCCATAAGTGTCCATTCACGCCCATTCTTTCTGCGAGGCGTCCCGACTGTCGAGATAGTGCCATTCCTGCATAACGGCCCACGTCGTAGCAAATCGACCCGTGCTGACGATGGTAAAATCAGGCCTGATCCGTAACCTC